>JACZVB010000152.1 GCA_022572865.1 Chloroflexota bacterium
TGCTCATCGACGGAGGTCCCGACCCCGGGGCCCTGGCCCTGGAGCTGGGGCAGAGGCTTCCCTTTTGGGAGCGGTCCCTGGACCTGGTGATCCTGACCCACCCGGACTCCGACCATCTGTCGGGCCTCATGAGGTTGTTGGAAAGGTATGATATCGGGATGGTAGTGCAGTGCGGGACGGACTGCACCAGCTCCAGCAGCGAAACCGCTTTCCTGGCCTGGGCTAAGGCCCTTGAACGCAACGGGACGGAGACACTGGACGCCGAGACGGGCATCGGCATCGATTTGAAGGACGGCACCTTTATAGCCATCCTCCACCCCCCACCCGACCCCCTGACGGGCACCGCTTCCGACCCCAACAACAACTCGGTGGTGCTGCGCATCACCTATGGCGATGCGACCTTCCTGCTGCCGGCGGACATCGAGGCCTTCGGAGAGAGGTACCTGGCCCGGCACACCGAAAGCCTGGCAAGCACAGTGCTGAAGGTTGCCCACCACGGCAGCAGCACATCCACCACCCAGCAGTTCCTGGACGCTGTGGCCCCTATGTTTGCCGTTATCTCCGTAGCCGCCGACAACTCCTACGGACACCCCCATCCCCAGACCCTGGAGATGTTGGGGGGCATGCTGCCCGAGGACCGGATACTCCTCACCTCGGAGCGCGGGTCCATCCAGTTCGAGACCGACGGCCGCCGCCTCTGGCTAAAGACGGAGAGATGAACTAGGGCCAAGAGATTGGGTCCGCCACCCATCGAACTATCCCACTGTATCCCCCTTCCTTTTCTGGAAGGGGGAAAGAGGATTCTGGGGGGTATCCCCCAGACCCCCTGCCCAAGGGGCTGTGCCCCTTAGGAGTCCCCCAGTACCTAATTGCGGCAAGCAGAGTCATCTTCACCGAAGCTGTAAGCAAGCTGGTCAGATACAAGCGATAGTAACGCTGACTTATGCCAACAAGTACTAGGGCCGAGGGTTCGGATCCGCCACCCCGAGGCTCTCGAAGCCTGTCCTGAGCCTGCCGAAGGAGGCCCGCGGTTAGAGCGCTGGCCAAAGGACGGAGACAGCCTATCTAAAGCGGGAGATGACCTGGGTGGCCAGGCGCTCCACCTGGCCCGGGACCTGGGCCACGGGCAGGGCGGCGCTGAACACGAAGTGGGTGGCCCCGACCTCGATATATGCCTCGATGGCCCTGGCGCAATCGTCCGCAGTCCCGATGGCGTACCTGTTCTCTTCGCCGTCGGGCAACGTCACCCTCCGGAGATAGCGGTTGCTCAAGGCCTGGTCCGCCATTGCTCGGGCCTGGGCCTGACTCTCCCCCATGCAGAAGTAGAGCTGTACCGCCTTGGTGATCTTCGATGGGTCTCTGCCCAGCTCCTCGCTATACCTATCTATCCTGTCCAGGAGTCCGGCGTACACCTGGGGGCCTGTGCTGTGGGGCAGGAACCCATCACCAAAGCGGGCCGTTCGCCTCAGGACAGGGTCGGCCTTGCCGCCGATCCAGATAGGGGGGTGGGGTCTCTGCTGGGGCCTGGCCCCCAGGACGTAATCATCGAACCGGTGGTATCGGCCCCGGTGGCTCACCGGCTCCCCGGTCCAGAGGCGGGTGATGATCTCAAGGTACTCGTCACAGCGGCGTCCCCGCTCGGAGGTGGAGACGCCGTATGCCCCGAACACCTCCTCCATGGGATTCCCTGCCCCGACTCCCAGGATTAGCCTTCCACCGGAGAGCCTGTCCAGGGTCGCCGATGTGTGGGCCAGGGCGATGGGGTTGCGCAGGGGCAGAAGGATCACCGCGGACCCGATGGTCACCCTCTCGGTATGGGCGGCGAAGGTAGCCAGGGCCACCAGGGCCTCCAGGGCCGGGGCCCCGGAGTGAACGTTCTCCGTTATCCACAGGGAGTCGAAGCCCAGCTCCTCTACCATCCGGGCGTGTCGTACGACGCCCTCCGGGTCGTAGTCGTAGGTATCGTGGAAGGACATGCCGAATTTGATGTCGGTCACGGCTCTTTACCTGAAGTGGGGCATCACTTCCTCGGCGAACTTCTCTATATCCCTCCTGACCTCGATCAGGGGGCGGGCCGTGT
The DNA here is from genome assembly GCA_022572865.1 of Chloroflexota bacterium. Next base: position 2,081 of record JACZVB010000152.1, read on the forward strand.
TAAGGATGAAGTGGCTTACCCCGACCTTCATGTAGCTCTCGATCGTCTCGATGCAGTCCCGGGCCGTGCCTATCGCCATGCCTGCGTTGTCGTGGAACTCGGGCTCGCGGCCATACCGCTTGAGCAAGGTCTCTCTGGCGATGCCCCGGGCCCGCTCCCGGGTCTCGGAGATGCAGAAATACAGGTGCACGGCCTTTGTGATGCCCGAGGTGTCCCTCCCGTACTCCTCCCCGAACCTCTCGATGTCATCCCAGAGGCGCCTGTACGCCTCCGCCCCGACGCTGATGGGGACGAAGCCGTCGCACCAGCGGGCAGTCCTCCGCAGCACTCCCCTGGCGACCCCTCCGGCCCAAAGGGGTGGGTGGGGTTGCTGCACCGGCCTGGGGCCCATGGTTATATCTTCGAACTGGTAGAATCTCCCCTTGTGGGATACGGGCTCGCCCGTCCAAAGCTTGGTCATTATCTCCAGGGCCTCGTCGGTCCGGGGGCCCCGCTCCTTGACATCGACACCACACACCTCGAAGGCCGCGGGCTCAGAGTTGTTGGAGCCCCCCACCCCCACGCCCAGCACCACCCGTCCCTCGGACAGGAAGTCCAGGGTGGCCACCTCCTTTGCCATCAGGGCCGGGTTTCTCAGGGGCAGCAGCACGACGCAGGTGCCAACGGTGAGCTTCCGGGTGTGCTGCACGAAGGCCCCCAGGGCCAGCATGATGTCCAGGGCCGGCATCTCGTTGACCAGACCTTCGGTAACCCACAGGGAGTCGAAATCCATCTCTTCGACGGCTTCGGCGAAGACGGGTATGGGGACTACGGGGTGGAGCCGGCTGTAGATCACCCCAAATTTCGGATCGGCCATGGCCTGTTCCTCTCTTTCCTAAAGCTTAGTAATTATCTCAAAGGGTGGCTCGACCCTTCGGCCATGCTCCCTTCGACGGAGCTCAGGACAGGCAGGACAGGCAGGCTCACCACGAACGGAAGAGGTTACATTTCCCGTTCGTCCTGAGCTTGTCCCGATACTCGGGACTTGTCGAAGGATGACGAATGCTGACGCGGGTTGTTTTGAGATAGTTGCCAATTTTTAGAGGGGTGGGTGTTTCTTGAAGAAGGGCCTTCGCTGCTGGTATGCATAGGCGACCTTCAACACCGTCGCCTCGTCCATAGGCCTCCCCGCCAGCTGCAGGCCTATGGGAAGCCCGGCCTCGCTGAATCCGCAGGGAACGGAGATGGCCGGAGACCCCACCAGATTGAACACGTTGGACGCCGCCGCTCGAGGAGCGTTCAGAAGGACCAGAGGGTCGAAGTCCTTGAAGGCCGTGGCGGGGCCGGTGGTTGCGGGCGCGGCTATCAGGTCGACCCGTTTTAAGACCTGGGCTACCTCCCGTTTGAGAAGGCCTCTCACGCGCTGGGCCTGGACGTAGTCGGCCCCGGTGAACAACCCCCCGGTGTAGAGGTACCTTAGAATGATCTCGCCAAGGTCACCGGCCCGAGTCCGTAAGACCTCCCGATAGCAGGCGAATCCCTCGGTCAGGTAGATGACTACACCGGCGATGCTGGCGAACTCCAGGTGCGGGATCTCCACCTCTTCTACTCGCGCCCCCATCTCCTCCAGGTCTTTCACTGCCTGCTCGACCGCGGCTGTGGTCTCGGGATGGACGCTCTGTCCGTGCTGGGTGTAGAAGCTGCGCAGGACCCCGATGGTGAGGCCCTTGACATCCCCAGTGAGGGCCACTCGGTAGTCGGGGACCGGGGCGGCGCTGGATGTGGGGTCTAACGGATCGCGGCCGGCTATGATCTTGAGCATCAGGGCCGCGTCTTCGACGGTACGGGTCATGGGCCCGAAGTGGTCCAGGGACCAGCTCAGGGGGATGCCACCGTACCGGCTGACCCGTCCATACGTGGGAAGCAGACCGACGATGCCGTTGAGGGAGGCGGGGAACCGGACTGAGCCACCGGTGTCGGACCCCAGGGCCCCGGCGCACAGGCCCGCGGCCACAGCTACGCCCGAGCCGCTGCTGGAGCCTCCCGGAATGTGGTCCACGTTCCAGGGATTGCGGGCCTCCTCGCCTATGCCCGCCGGCCCCGTCATGGCAAGCTCGCTCATGGTGAGCTTCCCCAGGAGGATCGAACCCGCCTGTTTCAGCTTCGCCACTACGGTGGCGTCTCTGGAGGGCACCCGGTCCTGGAAGACCCTGGACCCACCCGTGGTGGGCACTCCCTCGGTGTCGAAGAGGTCTTTGAGCCCGATGGGTATCCCGTGGAGAGGGCCCCGGTAGTTTCCCGCGACGATCTCCCCCTCGACGCCTCGGGCCTCTGCCAGGGCGGATTCAGGCAGAAGGGTGAGGTAGCTGTGCAACCGGCCGTCGACGGCCTGGATGCGGTCCAGGTAGGCTTGGGTCAGCTCCACGGGGGAGAGCTCTTTGCGCCGGATGAGCCGGCCCGCCTCCTCGATGGTGAGGTAATACAGCTCCTTCCCTTCGATTTCTGTGGGCATTCCTACCTACCCCCCAGGGTCCTGGGGCATGAACCCGCCCTGCACCTCTTCCCCCTCCAGGTCCAGGGAGTGAAGGGTTTCCAACTGCTCCAGGAAACCTTGATAAACGGGCGAGACCAGGTCCAGGTGCTCCTGGCTGGGGGACAGGCCGGCCCTCTCGAACAGCAGCCTCAGCTCATGATTGGTCACCATTAACCCTCATCCCCTTCGTCAAACTCAGGACATGCTTATCAAGTGAGATTGGGAGAAAATATACCGGTGGGTTTCGTCCTTACCTTGATGCGAATGTTGAGAACAGGTTGGCAATTTCATAATTCGAGAGCAAGCTAAAGAGCCCGGGGCGCAATCGGACCAGGTCACGACTGCTGTCTCAGATGCTCCCCTGCCTAGGCGGATAGACACCCC
>JACZVB010000153.1 GCA_022572865.1 Chloroflexota bacterium
GGGGCCGGGGCTGATAAGCAGGCGTGCTGGGGGCGCAAAATCCGCCTGCTGGCCCGGCTAAACAAGAGCCTTTAGCTTAGGCATCGTGTTCAAGCACGCCCACAGCGTATCGATAGAGTCCAGCTTCGATGCTGCACGATGATATACTGGCTTACGATTCGGCGATACAAAGAAGTTCTGTCAGGACGAGATAAGGGAGGTGTGACATGTCGGAAGAGAACAAATCGGTAGCCCAGCTTCTCCATCTGGAGATCATTCAGAATTACAACCTGGATTTGGCGGATAAGGTCATTCACCCAGACTGTATTATTCATACACCTGTGGCCGACCCGCGGCCCGGACGAGGCCCGGAGTCGGCGAAAGAGATGTCCCGCTACGATAAGGACATGTTTCCCGATGGTATGACCTTCGATCACTACAACATCATTGGTGAGGGGGACCTGGTGTCATTCTGCTGGGTTGCGAAGGGGACCCACAAGAGCGGAAAGCCCATCGAGTTCAAGGGAATAGACGTGGTACGCATTGCCGACGGCAAGATCGCCGAGATCTGGGTTTCCTACGATCTGGTGGGCATACAGAACCAGCTCAAATAGGTCACGCTATTCCCCAACAGAGGGGTACCATCCCGACCCGTCCCGATACTCGGGGCCCGTCCGGATTTGGCAGGGGGTTTCTCCCGACATGTCGTGACCAAACCTAATTTGTCCCCTATCCCTCCCAAGCATGCCCTGAGCTTGTCGAAGGGGGAGAGGGGGATCAAGGGGGTGAGGGTTTCTCACTCTTCCCAGAATTGGGTATAGCCGGCGGTGGAGAGTCTCTCCAGCCCCGTGGCCGTGACCTGGTACATGTCCTCCACCTTGACCACTACCGTCTCGCCCCGAGACTCCACCGAGGTCTCGGGCTCCAGGCAGATGACCATCCCCTCCTCCAGCATGGCGTCGACGGCCATCATCTCGGGCCGGTAGATGATGGGCAGCTCGCAGCACCGGAGCCCCACCCCGTGGCCCAGGGAGTAGGGGGTGGTGGGGTATCCCGACTTCCGCAGGTAGTCGTTCACCGTCTTGTCCAGCACTGATACCCGGACCCCCGGCCTGGCGGCCGCCTCCGTCGCCCGGTGGGCCTCCATCAGGACCCGGTATGCCTTCTGTACCTCCTCGGGCGGGGTCCCCACGAACCCGGTGCGGCATATATCCGATGCGTACCCGCCCTTGACGTAGCAGCCCCAGTCGAAAGCCATGGTGGCGCCCTCCCACAGCCTGTTGCCCCTGGGGAACCAGCCCGCCGTCAGCTGGCTCTCCCCCTTTATGCAGACGTTGTGGGTTATGAACTCGGCGCCCATGGCCCGCATGGTGCCGTCGATGGCGGATAGCACCTCGAAATCGATAGCGCCCTCCTGCATGGCCCGCAGGCCCGCGGCCCCGCCCAGGGACGCGATCTCGGCGCTGACGCGTATCAGCTTGACCTCCTCGGGATGCTTCACCTGCCGGGCCAGGGCCAGGGGCATGAACAGGTCTATAAACCGGCTATGTGACATGGCCGCCTTCAGGCCGTCGTAGAGCTGGAACGGCATCGAGTCCACGCCCACCTTCTTTGCCTTCAGGTCGCAGAGTTTTCGGGACAGCATATTCACCCATATCTCCCCCTGGGTGATGCTGGAGACCCACGATGGCGTGGGTATATACTCCCTGATCCAGGGGGAATCGGGCAAAGGGTCTTGTATTACCTTGTCTACATAAGGGATGAACAGGTACGCCTCGCCCTCCCGGGTAATGATGGCAGCGTACCAGTCGAAGGACTCACATATCAGGAAGACGCCGAAGTCCGTGGCGTATCTGATGTTATCGTGTCCGGTGAGGACCAGGGCATTAACGTCGGCCTCTGCCATTACACCTTTTACGGCGTCGGAGCGAAACTTGCGCAGGGCATCCCAATCTATCTCCGGGTACGGGTACATAGAGCCTCCAACTGGGCGAACTTGAGATGCGCCCATTCTAATAGGTTCGGTACTCGGACGCTAGGCTTGGCGTGATACACTATCGGCGCCCGAGCTAGGAGTGGTAATTCGTAGCCGTTCGCCCTGCCTGTCCTGAGTTTGTCGAAGGGAGCTGATCGAAGCATGTCCTGAGCTAGTCGAAGGGGGCGAGCGAGTCGGTTTCGGAGGAGGGATTACTCAATTGGCCACTGCGGATAAGGCAAAGCAGCTCTACGACGAGGCCGTGGTCATCGATGGCCTCAACATCAGCAACTGGAACAGCCCCGAGGTGTACCAAAGCCTAACCTCGGGGAAGATCACCGCTATAAACGCCACCATCGCCGTGTGGGAGGGCTATCGTGAGACCCTGGACAACGTAGCGGCCTGGCTGCGCCGCTTTCGAGAGATGGGCGATGTCCTGACTCAAGTGAAAACGGTCTCGGACATCCATAGGGCCAAGAGGGAAGGCAGGGTAGGCATCATCCTGGGGTTCCAGAACGCCTCGCCCATCGAGAACGACCTGGACCGCCTGGACCTCTTCTACGCCCTGGGGGTGAGGATCATCCAGATCACCTATAACGAGCGCAACCTGCTGGGCAACGGGTGCTGGGAGCGCACCGACGAGGGCCTCAGCAAGTTTGGCCAGGATGCCGTCAGGGAGATGAACCGCCTGGGCATCCTCATAGACCTGTCCCACGTGGGCGACCGTACCACCCTGGAGGCCGCCGACCTGTCGGAAGGGCCCGTGGCCTGTACCCACGCCAACGCCCGTTCTTACTACGACCACATACGTAACAAGACCGACGACGCCTTGAAGCTTATCGCCGAAAAGGGCGGAGTCATCGGGGCCAACGCCTTTCCACCCTTTCTTCCCCGGGGGTTCGAGGCCACCGTACAGGACTACGTTGACGTCATCGATGACCTGGTGGAGCGGGTCGGCATAGACCACGTGGCCATAGGCACCGACTACACTCAGGCCCAGCCGGACAGCTTCTTCGACTGGCTCTTCTCACAGCAGGGGACCAGGTATCGACCAAGGCCGGTTCCCTACCCCTCCCCCCTCCTCCATCCCCGGGGCATGGAGACCCCGGACAAGTTGTCCAGCGTATCGGTGGAGCTGGTGAAGAGAGGCTACACCGGGACCGACGTAACCAAGGTGCTGGGTGGCAACTGGCTTCGCCTGTTTGGCGAAGTATGGCGAGAGTAAGGGTATAATCACCTTTTAGCCTCGGGCCCGAGGCCCTAGTGTGATGAGCCTCTCGCCAATGCAAGACACCTCTAAGACCCAGAGCGGCCGGGGGACTGTAATCGGCACCCTGACGGCCGTCCACGCCATCGACATCTCCGTTATGCTCCTGCTGGGCATCCTGCTCCCCGAGATAGCGGAGGACCTGGACCTCTCGCCCTCTCAGCAGGGCTGGCTGGGCTCCGCGGCTACCATTAGCCTTCTGTTCCTGGCTATACCCACTAATCTGTGGATCTCCCGCTACCGGCCCTGGAGGGTGGCGAGCCTGGCCTTTTTAGCGATCTCCGGGTTCGTTTTCCTCCAGGCCTGGGCCCCGGTGTTCGCTCTCTTATTGATTGCCAGGGTGGGGATGGGCCTGGCCTTCTCCCAGGGTCAGGTCGCCACCACCCTATTGATTCAGCAGTGGTCTACCAGGCGCCAGGTGCCCTTTACCAACGGAGTGATGATCAGCGGGTCCGATGTGGGTCTCGGCCTCGCCTTCTTCATCACTCCCTTCCTGGTGAGCTGGCTGGATGGGTGGCGCAACACCCTCTATCTTTGGGGAGTGGTGTGCCTGGTGGGGGCCCTGGCATGGGTAATGCTGGGAAAGGAGCGGATTACCCCGGAGTACCTTCAAAGGTTGGACTCCCAGGTCGATACCCCCCTGTCCAGCATCTTCAAGTACAAAGAGCTGTGGATACTGGGGATGGGTATATTTGGGGGCATGGTCCTGGAGTCGGCTTTCTCCGTCTTCTGGCCCACCTTTGCCCGGCAGGAGCTTCATGTGGGCGCATCGGTGGTGGGCTTTGCCCTGGGCCTCTACTTTTTTGCCGCAGCCCCCTCTGAGCTTCTGGTGATGGTGATGCCCCTCCTTACCCGCCACAGACTTATGGTCCTGGTGGTTACCGCCCTGATTACTATTGTGGTCCACATCGGCCTGCTTTTAACCGGGTCGACATCCCTGGTGCTCCTCCTTTCGATAGCGAGAGGACTGTCGATATCCTACTTTCCCATTGTAATCACAATGGTGTACCAGCTGCCCGGTATAAAGCCAAGGGAAGTAGCCGTTGGGTTATCATTCGTCTACACCTGTATCGACGCTGGGACGGCCGTTGGCCCCTTGCTGGTGGGGTTCCTTCAGGAGGCCACCGGCGACCTGAAAATGTCCCTCATGATCACAGTGTTATTCCCATTGACTCTTGTATTAGCGGCCTTTCTCCTGCGGACCAGGCAGCCCCGGCAGGAGCTTGAGGCCGACCTTTCTGCGTGACCCGTGTGGGCCAGGGAGTCCCTTTTATGCTGCGTTCGACGGCTTTCGAACCTCAGAGGAGCATATAAATAAGATGGATACTGTCCAAGAGATAATCGAAACGTGCAAGACCGTAGCCGTGGTAGGGCTGTCGCCCCAGCCTAATCGAGACAGCTACGCAGTCGCTCAGTACCTCCAGTCGCAGGGCTACCGCATCATTCCGGTGAACCCCAGGGTGGAGGAGGTGCTGGGGGAGAAGTCATACCCCGACTTGAAGTCGATTCCCGAGCCCGTCGACGTGGTGGACGTCTTCAGGAGGCCTGAGAAAGTGCTCCCCCTGGTAGAGCAGGCCGTGGAGATCGGCGTCCGAGCAGTGTGGATGCAAAAGGGCGTCGTCAACCAGGAAGCTGCAGCCTTGGCCCGGGCCGCAGGGCTGATGGTAGTGATGGACATGTGCCTGGAGTGCGAGGTGAGAAAACGAAAGCAGTCTGATAAGAACTGATGGCGGGGGCCTATGGCCCAGG
>JACZVB010000154.1 GCA_022572865.1 Chloroflexota bacterium
GTTCAGAGGCGAAGCGACCGTTGAGAAAAAGGCCCCCTCCCCTGACTTGCACGCGATCGCCCGGCATGCCCACTATCCGCTTCACCAGGTACCCTCCAGCCTCGATTGGGTCGCGCTATTAGGTTGACCGCCTCACCTTGTTCAAGACTTATGAGACTTTCTGTCGCATAGAAACCGAACCTCTGGACTTCCACCGAGCCTGAATCGGGAGGCTCAATGAGAACACTTAAGATGACTCCAGCCGTCAGTACGCCAGTGACGGTTGGTGCCGGTGCCGCACTGAAGGTTGGCATCGGGATCGCCGTAGGGGATAGTGTGGAGGTAGGAGAGCTTGGAGTAGGCTGAGTGCTGGAAGTGCAGGCCGCTGGGAACAAAACGGCGAGAACAGCAAGAAAGATGAGCGCCCTTCGAGGCAATATTCGCATGCGGTAATTCTACATCGCACATAGTATACCGGCTAGCCTCTATTACCGGCGGTAAGGTGGCTGTCTTTTTTTGATGCCATAATATACACCTCGTCGTCCCGAACTATGCACGTTATCGGAGTACACTACACCCGATTTTGACACCACAATGTATACTTCGATGTGCCGAACATGATGCTTTCTCATGCTTTATGCTTCGAGGGTAAAAGCAGGGTTGTTGCACCCGGATTTCAGACGATTACAGCTAGACAGTGAGTAGGAAGCGGCGCCCACCCACAAATGTCCTTGGGGGACGCCTTCCCCCAGTTTTCCCGCCAAAGGGGGCACCCTCCCTTTGGCATCCTCAATTTGATGATTTCAGCGAAGGCAACGACCTTTAAGAATCGACTCCGAAGTCGCCTCTATATGAATGGATAAGTGGCTCTCCCACGTCTCGGTCCTGGACATCAGCACCTCCATCGGAGGGCCTTTCTGTGCCAAGCTCCTGGGCCAGCTAGGGGCCGAGGTCATCAAGGTGGAGCAGCCCGGGGCCGGGGACCCGGCCAGAAGCCGCTCCCCTTTCTTCGAAGACCGGCCACATAAGGAGGGCAGCGGCCTCTTCCTCTACCTCAACACCGGCAAGAAAAGCGTCACCCTGGACATGTCCACCTCGTCGGGCCGCCGGATTTTCAAGGAGCTGGTCAGGGAGGCCGACGTACTGGTGGAGAGCCGGGCCCCAGGGGCGATGTCGGAGCTGGGCCTGTCCCACCAGGCCCTTGCGGCCACCAACCCTGGACTGGTTACGATATCGGTTACTGATTTCGGCCAGTGGGGGCCCTACAGGGACTACAAGGCCAACGAGCTTATACACTTCGCCATAAGCGGGCTGCTTTACCCCACCGGCTTTCCCGAGCGAGAGCCGGTCCAGTCCGGGGGCTTCCTTCCCCAGTACAAGGCGGGGCTGGTGGGGGCCGTCGGCGTCCTGGCGGCGCTTCAATGGCGAGACAGGACGGGCCGGGGCCAGCACCTGGATGTGTCGGCCCTGGAGGTGGCGGCCGACTTCCTGGAGACCACCCTGATCTTCTACTCCTACCAGCGGATAGTGCGGAAGAGGACTGGAAGCACCCTGACACCCCCGACCCCGATGTGCGATATGTACCAGTGCAGGGACGGCTATATGATCCTCACGGTGGTGACTCAGCAGCAGTTCCAGTCCCTGTGCGAGATGATGGGACGCGCCGACTTTCTGGATGACCCGGAGATGAGCAAACCCAGGGCCCTTAGCGATGCGAGTAAGACCCGTCTATGGGACACCATTCGATCATGGTTCCGGGAGCAGAGCATAGACGAGGCCTTCGAGCTGTGCCAGCTGCTGCGGGTTCCCTCGGCCAAGGTGATGAGCCCCCGGGAGATGCTTCAAGACCCCCACCTGGTGGAGCGGGAGTTCTTCCAGAGGGTGGATCACCCTCATACCGGGCCCGTCGAGTATCCGACCACGGGCCTCAGGACTGGCCGGGCCCCGCTTAAGCCCAGGCCTGCGCCCCTTCTTGGACAATCCAACGATGAGGTGTATCGCCACAGGCTCGGCCTCTCCAACAGCGAGATGGAGCGGCTGGGGGCCGCGGGCGTGATATAGTCGGGAGTCAAGAGGCCGTTTAATAAGCTTCTCGAAAAGGGGAGTGCCCCGACGCCGAGTCCCGAGTATCGGGACGAGTCCGGGCCGGGGGTTTGGGGGTGAGGAGGTCATTCCTTCCCCCCAAGGGGGAAGGCTAGGATGGGGGACAGGTCCGATGAAGCCCCACAGGTCAGGACTATGGGAGGGGATGTTAAGACGGAAATGTTACTAGATACTCTCACGAAACCAGGAGCCCTGGAAAACATAAGGGTGATAGACCTGACCAGGTACTGGGCTGGGCCCTTCGGCACTCAGCTCCTGGGGGCCATGGGCGCCGAGGTGATCAGGGTGGAGTCGGCGGACCACATAGACCCCGTCAGGTATATGTTTCCCCCGGATAGCGACCCGGGCGAGAAACCCTACGACCGAGGGGCCTACTTTCACATGGGCAACAGGAACAAGGACAGCATAGTCCTGGACCTCCAGAACGACCGGGGCCGTGAGCTGCTCCTGGAGTTGGTTTCCATAGGAGACGTGGTGATAGAGAACTTCAGCGCCAGGGTGATGGGGAACCTGGGCCTGGAATACGAGACGTTGAGGCGGGCCAGGCCGGACATCATCGCCTTAAGCATGCCCAGCTTCGGGGACGCGGGGCCTTACAGGGACTACGTGTGCTTCGGCGAGGCCCTGGAGGCGATGACCGGGCTTTCCCACCTGACCGGCTACCCGGATGGGCCGCCGATGAGGTCCTCGGGAGCCTTTACCGACCCCGCCTCGGGCCTGTGGGCCGTCTACGCTATCCTCGCCGCCCTCCAGCATCGAAACCGGACCGGCCAGGGGTGCTATGTGAACCTGTCTCAGCAGGAGGGGTACATTACCCTGATGGGGGACATGGTCATGGACTTCACCATGAACGGACGGGTCCGCTCCCGGATGGGCAACCGCCATCCCTCCAGGGCGCCTCAGGGCGTGTACCCATGCAAGGGCGATGACCGGTGGGTTGCAATTTCTGTAGAGACTGACGAAGAGTGGCAGGCCCTGTGCCGGGTCATGGGGCATCCGGGCCTTGCCCGGGACCCCCGCTTCAAACACCTTCTTGGACGTATCGGGCGTCATGACGAGCTGGACGAAATCATAGGAGGGTGGACCTCGGGACTGGACCATTACCCGGTGATGAAGCTGTTGCAGGACGCGGGGGTTGCCGGCGGGGCGGTGCTAACCGGCCAGGAAGTCTTCGCCGATCCCCACCTCGTGGACAGGGGCTTCTTCGAGGAGTCGGACCACCCGAATGTGGGCAGGCTTCCTCACTTCGGAATCCCCGTAAAGCTCTCGGAGACTCCCGGGGGGACCCTGTCCCCGGCCCCCCTGTTCGGCCAGCACAACCGGCGGGTCTTCGGCGAGGTGCTGGGGCTATCGGACAATGAATACGATGATCTACTGGCCGCAGGGGTCACCGCCGAGGAGCCGGCCTTCTCTGGGGCCGATGAAGAGAGCGCTATCTGAGGGGAGGGAGTTCGGGTCATGGATTCAAGCAGACTGGACCAGCAGGCAGCCATAGTGACCGGGGCCGCCCAGGGTATCGGCAGAGGGATCGCCCTGGTGCTGGCCGAGGCCGGGGTGAAGATCGTCATTGGTGACATCCAGGCCGCCGACGGCACGGTGGAGGAGATACGCTCCGCCGGCGGGCAGGCGGTGAGCATGATAATGGACACCAGCAGGCCGGATGACACCAGGGCCCTGGTAGACCTGGCCCTGAGGGAGTACGGACGCTTGGACTTACTGGTGAACAACGCCGGTATAGACGCTCCCAGGGGCAACGTCTGGGACCTGCCCGACGAGGAGTGGCAGCGGGTGATAGACGTGAATCTGAGCGGGGTGTTCTACTGTTCCAGGGCGGCCCTGCAACCGATGCTCGAGGCCGGCAGGGGCTGTATCGTCAACATAAGCTCCCAGGCGGCGCGAGTGGGAGAGAAGGGGATGTCGCCGGCGTACAATGCCAGCAAGGCGGCGTTGCTGGGCCTGACCATGGCCTTCTCGGCCCAGGTGGCGGAGAAAGGTGTAAGGGTTGTGGCTATAATGCCCGGGACAGTGGAGTCCCGGGACTTCGGTTGGTCGGCGGAGAAACGGGAGGCGGTGGTCAGGGAATACCCCCTGGGCCTGGGTACGCCCAGGGATGTGGGGGAGACGGTGCGGCACCTGGCGAGCCCCGGTGCCCGTTGGGTGTCAGGAACGGCTATACAGCTTACCGGTGGATATCAGAGAGGGTCATCATGGTACTGATATACGAAAAAAGAGATAAGATCGCCTACATCACCATCAATCGTCCCGAGAGGATGAACGCCATGAACGCCGAGACCTTCGGCAGGCTGGCGGAGGTGATCCAGGATGTGGATAGGGACCCCGATGTGTGGGTCGCCATCGTGACGGGCGCCGGTGATAAGGCCTTCACCAGCGGCGCCGACCTGAAGGAGTATATAACCCGGAAGATCGAGGGGCCGGGGCAGCACTACACTTTTTACGAGCATTACAATCAGCTCCCTTCGAACAAGCCCTTCATCGCGGCCATCAACGGCTATTGTCTGGCCGGGGGGCTGGAGCTGGCCCTCTCCTGCGACATACGGATCGCCTCGGAGAACGCCTCCTTTGGCTGTCCGGAGGTCCGGTGGGGGGTGCTCCACGGGTACGGAGCCCTTCGCCTGCCCCGCATGATCCCTATGGCCGAGGCCATGGAGATGCTCCTGACTGGAGACTTCATCGATGCCCAGAGAGCCCTGCGGATAGGGCTGGTGAGCCGGGTGGTGCCCCTGGACCAGCTCATGCCCACCGCGGAGGCCATAGCCAGGAGGATCTGCGAGAACGCCCCCCTCTCCGTCAGGGTGACCAAGGAGCTGGTGTACAGGGGGGCCAACATGCCCCAC
>JACZVB010000155.1 GCA_022572865.1 Chloroflexota bacterium
ATACTCAAAAGCAAAAAGTGGTCCTCTACGACACCACCCTCCGGGACGGGACCCAGATGGAGGGCATCTCCCTGTCAGTAGAGGACAAGCTGAAGATAGCCAAAAAGCTGGACGAGTTGGGTGTACATTATATCGAGGGCGGGTGGCCCGGGTCCAACCCCAAGGACGCCGAGTTCTTCGCCAGGGCCCGGGACCTGGACCTAACCCACTCAATCATTGCGGCCTTCGGGGCTACTCGCCGGGCCAAGATCAGCGTCGAAAAGGACCCCCAGATTCAAGCGCTCCTCGATGCCGATACCAAGGTGATAACCCTGGTGGGCAAGAGCTCCGCCCTTCACGTCAAGCGTATCCTGGAGACCACTCCCGAAGAGAACCTGGACATGATAGCGGACTCCATACGGTATCTGAAGTCCAAGGGCCGGAGGGTCTTCTTCGACGCCGAGCACTTCTTCGACGGTTTCAAGGAGGACCCGGACTACGCCCTCAAGACGGTTCAGGTGGCCGAGAAGGCCGGGGCCGAATGGGTGGTCCTGTGCGACACCAATGGAGGGTGCCTGCCCAGCGAGATCGCCGACATAATGGACCGGGTCAGGGAGGAGAGCGAAGTCGAACTGGGAATCCACGTCCACAACGATGCGGATATGGGGGTGGCCAACAGCCTGACGGCCATCGCCCACGGGGCGACTCAGGTCCAGGGCACCATCAACGGCTACGGTGAGCGGTGCGGCAACGCCAACCTTATCTCCATCATCGGCAATCTGAAGATCAAGCTGGGCGTGGACTGTGTCACAGACGAGCAGCTTTCACACCTCACAGAAGCGTCCCACTACGTCAGGGAACTGGCCAACCTGCCGCCTAACCATCATCAACCCTACGTGGGCATCAGCGCCTTCAGCCATAAGGGCGGTATGCACGTGGCGGCGGTAAACAAGCTGGAGGAGAGCTACCAGCACATTCCACCGGAGCTGGTGGGCAACGCTAAACGGGTGGTCATCTCCGAGCTCTCGGGGCGGGGGAACATAAGCTACAAGGTCAAAGAGCTGGGGATAGACGTGGAGCTGGGCGCAGACAAGACCAGGGAGGTGCTCCGGAAGATCAAGGACCTGGAGAGCAAGGGGTTTCAGTACGAGGGGGCCGAGGCCTCATTCGAGCTCCTGGTTCGCAGGGCCCAGGAGGACTACAAGCCGCCCTTTGATCTGGTGGACTTCATGGTGCTGGTGGAAAACAGCCGCCGCTCGCCCGCCTCTGCTCGAGAAGGCGAGGAGCATTTGCTGGCCGAGGCGATGGTCAAGGTGAGGGTGGAGGGCGAGGTGATCCATACGGCCTCAGAGGGCAACGGCCCGGTTCACGCGCTGGACGGCGCCCTTCGCAAGGCCCTTGTCCAGCACTATCCCGGCGTATCTGTGGTAGAGCTGGCGGACTACAAGGTCCGAATCATAGACGAGAGCTCAGGCACCGCATCCTCCATCCGGGTGCTGATAGAGTCCACCGACGGCCAGCATAGGTGGAGGACGGTGGGCAGCTCCACCAACGTCATCGAGGCAAGCTGGCTGGCCCTGGCGGACAGCCTGGAGTACTGGCTGATCAAGTACCGGGGCTAGGGGTGGAGCTGGGGATTGACGTTCTCTGATAAACGGCGAAATTCCAGTTACCCAGCCAAGTCATTGGTGCAATCTCTCCGTTATTCTTTCACTGCCAGGGATATGATTCCGGCGATTGTTCCGAGGTTAGGTAATCTGTATACCAAGAGGTACAGCAATGGCTAGGCTCAAATACACCGATGAAATGACTGTGTTAGATTTAATTCAGGAGAATGGTCGGTCTGAAGGATTTGACGGTCTAGCTGGTTGTGACTTGAGGGGCCTTAACTTCAGCGAGGCACGGATTCAACAGCTAATACCTGATGCGAAGAATAAATATGGCAGTTGGCCAGTATGGGCATCAACCGGCAAAAAACAAAGGGACGCAGATTTAGAACGTATTCGTATAGAACAATCGGCCCGAGATGAAAACGAGGTGGCCCAGAAAAATGGGGCTTATTTCTGTGGAATGATTCTCACTGACACAGTGCTTGTAGGCACCAATTTTGATGGAGCAGATTTGTCTGGAGGAGCGGTGTTGGATAACGCGAACCTTCGTAGTGCTGTTCTTACTAACACTCGGCTTTGGGATGCGCGGATACGAGATTCCCGTCTCCGTAACGTAACTATTGGATATGGAACGGCTCTTCAACATGCTGACTTAACGTCGTCGAGTCTACTAGGAGCAATAGCGATAGGTGAGCGGATATTATGGCTAGGTGCAATTCTTGATCGCACAGCTATGGAACGAGGATTGGTTGAGGGGCATATAGGTGAAGAGGCCAGGGGCTACATTTTTGATGCTAGAAGAATATACGCAGCATTACGACCGAATTTTGAGAGCCTAGGACAGCGTTCGGATGCTCTATGGGCGTATGCTAAAGAAAAGGAAACGGATCGCCGAACCCATTTCTACTTTCACGATGCCACGGGTGATCCAAAGGGGCACTTAAAGCAGTTAATTGGTCGTCCTATTTCCAAAGGGGACAAGGCAATTAACTTGTTTATAGAAGAACGAAAGTTGGCAGGAAAGACCTCAAAGTGGTTTTCAGGGGCCCTGAAGGCTTTAATCTACTTCAAGCTGTTCGTTTGTCCTGATGGAGTGGCACACCCAGGTAATGAAACCGATTATATTAGGGTCAATAGACTGGCATTTTTATTTAGTCTTCTTCAAAGTTTCTTCTGGGGCTATGGAGTTAATCCAGCTCGAGTCCTACGAACTTTCTTGCTTTCCTATCTGATATTTGTTGGAGTTAATTGGCTAGTCGATTCGCTGAGTCCGGCCTCGGGCGCGGGTGATGTTGGAGTCGGAGACTACTTCCTTTTCTCTCTTTTATCTCTCGCAACTATGTCATGGCCGGAAGGGCAAGGGCTAATAACAGACTCTGGAGTGTTATTAGCAGGCGTTGAAAGTGCAGTGGGCATACTCCTGTTTGCTGTATTCGTATTCACACTAGGACGGCGTCTAGGCGGCTAAGCACTTTTGTACTTGTGAATGAGAACAACACTAACATTGCCGGCTGGAAAAAGGAGAGATCTCAGGATATTACTGAGTAACGGTTGGCTAGGAACCCTCTGCAACCAAATCCTCTTCCTCGGTGATCCGGGCTTCTACATCGTAGACGCCCCGGACCTGGGGGCTTTCGGGGCTTCGGAGGCAGACCAGTATATAGAGGGATCGGGCCAGGTGATGGGGGAATGGGTTATGGATTTTTCTTTTTGAAATGGGGTAAGACTTCTCGGGCCAGGGTCTCGTACTGGCTCATCACCTGATCGCCGATGCATACGGGACTGATGATGAAATGGCTCACCCCCGCAGAGATGTACTTTTCAATGGTCTCTATGAAGTCGTTCGGAGTTCCCAATGCATAGGATTCCGGATTTTCCAAACGCCAGTCGGGGCCCAGCTTGACCTGAAGCAGGCGTTCAGCTTCGCCGCGGGCCTCTTCCCAGCTATCTCCCAAAAGGCACCAGAGATAGAGGCCCCATGTGAATGATGATAAGTCCCTTCCTTCCTGGCGGGCATAAGTCTCTATCTTCTCTCTTACTTCAGGATAGGCATTAGCAGATACGCCGAGAGGGATAAAGCCATCGCAGAACTTTGCTGTTCGTACCGAGACTCTATCCGCTATTCCGTTGTGCCACTCGGCCCCGTACCAGATTGGTATCGGCGCGAGGCCTCCGGGAGGAACGCCAATGGTCACATCCTGGAATTGAAAGAACTTGCCCTGGTGAGTGACCTTTTTTTCAGTAAGGAGCCTCTTTATCACCGCCAGTGTTTCGTCGGACATCTTACCCCTGTCCTTCATCCTCAGTCCCAGCATCTCCAGTTCCTGGGGGAAATCTCCCCCTATCCCTACCCCCAGGATCAGGCGTCCATGAGACAGCTGTTGAAGGGATACGGCCGCTTTTGCCCACAAGATCGGGTGTCGGTAAGGCAGGACCCCCACGGCGGTGCCCAGGGAAACTCTGCGGGTTCTTGCAGCTGCCCCGGCCAGAAAAATAAGGGGGTCCGGCGACGGCCAGTGGAATACATCGGGCGTCCAAATGGAGTCGAAGCCCAGGGCCTCGCACTGCTCGACAAACACCAGCGGATCGATGGTACCGTCGACCCGACCATAGGTAGCGCCGAAGCTGATGTCACTCTTGGCAGGCATATTCACGCTCCTGGGGGTTAAGGGTCTTCTGTGACCAGCTCTTCCTCGGTTATACGGCCATCGACTATATAGAAGCCCCGGACCTGGGGGTTCTCCGGGTTTCGGAGGGAGACCAGTATATACAGGGAATCGGGCCAGGTGGCCAGGCGCACATCGGTGGGGGAGGGGTAGGCTTCGGAGAAGGTATGTGAGTGGTAGAAGGCCAGGAACTCCCACCCGTTCTTTTCAGCGTCTTTGTAGGCCTTAAACAGGTCTCCGGAGTCGATGAGGTATTTCACGGGGCTGGCTTCGGCGTTCCGGGTGGGATAGGCCCGCATGACCCGGCCATCGACCCCTGCCAGGATGCCGCAGCACTCGTTGGGGGCATCGGCCCGGGCGTGAGCTATCATCTCGTCGGCGAATGTTTTGGGGAGTTTAAACAACCCTCACCCCTGTTTCCCCCTCTCCCTTAGCAAGGGAGAGGGGGAGAAAATAAATATGGTCCCGACTTGTCCCGATACTCGGGACTGGTCGGGATTGGAATCCCCCTGAATGGGACTGGGAGGCATGTCCTTCGACCCTTCGGCTTCGCTCAGGACAGGCAGGCTCAGAATGAGCGGGATCGAGACCGCTGACCTCGATCTCTGCTACATGGGAGGGACGAGAGACCGAAGGGCGAGGCGCTCGCTTGA
>JACZVB010000156.1 GCA_022572865.1 Chloroflexota bacterium
GAGCTGGTCGGGTGGGCCGATGTCGTGGTGGAGAACTTTCGGCCTTCCGTCCTGCCGGGCCTGGGCCTGGGCTATGAAGCCCTGAGCGCGATCAATCCAGGGCTTGTTATGACCTCCATATCCAACTTCGGCCAGACGGGCCCTTATAGAGACTTCGAGGCCACGGAAGCGGTCTACTACGCTCTGTCGGGGTTGATGTTCTCCACGGGCAGGGCCGATCGGGAGCCGATTAAGATGGGGGCCAGCGTCATCCAGTACCAGGCGGGTATCCAGGGCGCGATGCACACCTTAATAGCCCTCCATGGCAGGGAGACCCGGGGCTCTGGCCAGCACGTAGACATCTCCATCCACGAGGTGCAGACGGGGAGCATCGACCGTAACACGGCCATGCTTATGGCCTATCAATACACCGGCGATGTCGTCCACAGGGGATTCCAACTCGATCACGGTGGGGCCTCAGTCCACCTGTGTCAGGATGGCTACCTGAACATGTATCCCGAGGACGCGATTCTCCACAAATGCCTGGATATGATAGGCCGGTCAGATCTTAAATCGCACCCGCTCTTCTCCAGCCCCGAGGCCCGCAGCACCCCCGAGAGTTCCCTGGCCTTCGATGATCTGCTGGCTCCCTGGCTTCTGGAGCACACCGTTATCGAGGCCTGGGCAGCTGCACAAGAGGCGCGAATCATGTCAGGCCCCGTGTACACCTCGGCCCAGCTGGTCGCCGACCCAAACTTCTCTGCCCGGGGATACTGGTCCCAGGTGGAGAGGCCCTACACCGGCAGCTCCGCCATACCGGGACGACCTTTCAACCTGTATTCTTCTCCCTGGTCCCTCAGGCGTCCCGCTCCGACCCTGGGGGAGCATAACCGGGAGGTATACTCTGGCCTGCTGGGTTATGGCAGAGGGGACCTGGTTAAACTGAAGGAACTGGCGGTTATCTAATCATCCGTGCTGTAAGGAAAACGGTTTGACCGGCAACAAGCTCCCCCTTGACGGAATAAGGGTAATCGACATCACGGTGGTGTGGGCCGGGCCATATGCCACCCAGCTGCTGGCCGACTGGGGCGCGGAGGTGGTACGGGTGGAGCCCATCGATGCCTTTCAGCCCCTGTCCCGGGGGCATCGCGCCAGACCCTCCAAGAAGGAGGTCATGGCCCGCAAGACCTGGGGGGTCGCCTTTCCCGATTGGGACCCCGGAGCCAGGCCCTGGAATAGGAGCCCCTCTTTTAACGTCCACGCTCGAAACAAGAAGAGCATGACCCTTAACATCTCCAGGCCTGAAGGGGCTGCCATCTTCCACAGGCTCGTCGCCGTATCCGACGTGCTCATAGAAAACAATGTCCCCACCACTGGAGAAAAACTCGGTCTATCTTACGAAGTCCTCAGGAAGATCAACCCGGCCCTGGTCATGATCCGAATGCCGGGGTTCGGGCTGGAAGGGCCCTACAGGAAGTTCAGGTGCCTCGGCAGCCATATAGATGGTATCTCGGGCCACACCCAGATACGAGGTTATCCGGACCTTGGCCTGGAGTTCCAGGAGGACGTTTTCTTCAGCGATGCCGCCGGCGGGGTGAACGGCGCCCTGGCGATAATGATGGCCCTCAGGTATCGACGGCGCACGGGCCAGGGACAGCTCATCGAGCTGGCCCAGGTTGAGAACTACGCTTCCTACGTCGGCGACGTCACCATGGACTACCTGTTGAACAGTCGAGTCCAGACGACCCTTGGAAACCGGCACCGGTCCATGGCCCCCCACGGTTGCTATCCTTGCAGGGGAGATGATCAGTGGGCCGTCATGGGCATCGCTACCGAGGAGCAGTGGGCCGGACTTTGCCGGGCAATGGGCAGCCCTCCCTGGACCCGGGACCCGAGGTTCGCTGATACCCTCCGCCGTTTCGATAACCAGGACGAGCTGGACCAGCTCATAAGCCAGTGGACGAAGACCCTGGACAAGAGGGTGGTGATGGAGACCCTCCAGAAGGAGGGCGTGCCCGCGGCCGCGGTCCTGGACCAGGCGGAGGTCTACCGGGACCCTCATCTCAGAGAGAGGCGGTTCTTCCAGACTATCTCCCACTCAGAGACGGGTACGTATGAGTTTCCATCCATCATCGCCAAGTTCTCCAGGACCCCAAACGCCATCCGGACCCCTCCTCCCCTCCTGGGCGAGCATAATGAGTACGTCTATAAAGAGGTGCTGGGCGTGTCTGATGCAGAATACCGCAAGCTGGAGGACTCAGGCCACATAGGCATGGATTACCACCCCAGCGTGCCATAGCGGTTGTGTCAGGGTGGTTTTATCGGCGTCACATAGGCCTTTGGGTCTAGTGCTCAGTCGCAGCAATAGTTATCAACCCCACCTAAGCCGCTCATAGTTCGACTAGCTCACCACGAGCGGATTGGAATCCCCGCTCATCCTGAGCCTGTCGAAGGACGAGCGGGGAACTTTGTACAGCATTTTGTTTTGTTAACAACATGACTAAACACTAGCTTTAACATTAGGTTCAGACAACGTATACTATCTCCGCTAAACCGTATACAGATAAGCGGAACCATACGGTGTTCTGGAGGTGTAAACTTGACGTACACCGAAGATATATCCCCCACTCAATATCTCAAAGAGGACCAGATAAAGGAAGGCTACTGGGTACAGGAGACCTTCGGGAACCTACAGGTGTGGCATCACAAGAACCAGATAGCTCTTCTGATAATCACTGACGATATCGAGACGAAGGTGCAGGATGTGGTGGAGCAGAGGCGTAAGGAGCTTGATGAGGTATACGAGAAGACAGGATGGAGGGCGGAGCAATAAGTAAAAGGTAAGGCCGGCCCAACCAGGGAAAAGGGTCGTCGCCGGAGGCCCCCATGGCGATATATGAGTATTACTGTGCCAGCTGTCGAAAGGAGTTCGAGCTCATGCGCCCGATGAGCCAGTCGGACGCCCCCGCCTCGTGTCCTTCCTGTGGGGCCAAGGGCCAGAAACTGGTGTCGGCTTCAGCTTCTAAAGTGGACTACTATGTCAGGGCTCCATCGAAGCCTCCTTTCAGACAGCATCCGCCGGCCAAGAGCTAAAGGACGCGCTGGTATTTTGCCTGGATATAGACAACTGGCCTTGAATTGCGGTGGACAAAACTGGGGGCAGGCGGGCGCATTCCATTTTGGACATTAGATTGTAGTCAATAGTGCCGGAGTTCGTATAGGAAAAGACTTTTTTAGCCAGCGTTAGGCCCCCGACCTTCGATTAACTCGAAGTCGAGTTGATCTGAGGATTGTGCCAGTCGGAGGGCACGGGCCAGAGCTGGAGAGAAGGAACAGAGGATTGTCGATGGACTTACTGTCCAAAAAAATCTACTGCACCAGGTGTAAGAAGCTGGTCAGAAGCAGTCAACAGAGGGAGAGCGAAACTACCACTATCCTGTGCCGCAGTTGCGGCACCGCCATCTATTCCTGGGATGGGGTTAGCTGGAAGTACATCGGAGGCTGAGCTGCATGCCCAAACAGGACTACTACGAAGTCCTGGGGACTAACCAAGGTGCGGATGCCCAGGCTATAAAGAGGGCCTACCGTACCATGGCTATGAAGTACCATCCCGATAGGAATCCGGGTGACTCAGAGGCCGCCGAAAAGATGAAGCAGGTGAACGAGGCCTACGCGGTACTGAGCGACGAAAAGAAACGCAGCCTCTATGATAGCTACGGTCATTCGGGCCTGGAAGGTTACACCCAGGAGGACATCTTCAGGAGTGTCGACTTCTCGATGCTCTTTCGGGAATTTGGCCTGGGTGACCTGTTCGGCGGAGTCTTCGGGGCTTCGGCCGGTCGGCGTAGCAGGTCTCGAAGAGGATCCGACCTAAGGTACGACCTGGAGATAACCCTGGAGGAGGTGGCCCGAGGCGTCCAGAAGACAGTCCAGATATCCAGGACATCCAGTTGTTCGGGCTGCCGCGGCACCGGGGCCGAGGTCGGAGGCCGCATCGAGTGTAGTACGTGCCGGGGGACTGGACAGTCGGTGAGGCAAGAGATAGTGGACTTCGGGGTGGTCAGGCAGATCACCACCTGTGCCACTTGTGGGGGCACGGGGGCCATCATCACGGGCCCGTGCAAGACCTGCGATGGGATTGGGAGAATCCAGGAGACCGTAGAGATCAAGGTCGACATTCCTGCCGGTGTCGACACCGGATACGCAATCAAAATGACAGGTGAGGGCGAGGGAGGCGAGAGCCTGCCCGGGGACCTGTATATTGTGGTCAACGTCCTGCAGCACCCCGTCTTCGAGCGCCAGGGGGACGACATATTTCTCAGGCAGGAAATAGACATCACAACCCTGGCCCTGGGTGGTAGGGTCCAGGTCCCGAGCCTGAACGGCGATGTCGCCATCGATGTGCCGGAGGGCACTCAACCTGGGACGGTAGTTAAGATAGCTGGAGGCGGGTTGCCCCGCTCTGACGGGTATGGAACGGGGGACCAGTACGTTGTGGTCAAGGTGGTCACCCCCACGGGCCTCAGTCGAAGAGAGAAAGAGTTGCTAGAGAGGTTTCAGAAGCTGAGGAGGCGATCGGAACACGATGGCGATGAACAAGATTGAGGAAGTTGAGCCTTATCAGGCCAAGGTGAGCAAAGAGACCCTGAAGAAGTGGAACGGCACGGTTCGGGTCTGGAGCGAGCCCATGAGCGCCGTGGAGGGCTCCAAGGTGCTGGACGAGATCCAGGACACCATCGACGTCACCGTTTTCGAAGAGCAGAAGGATGTCTACGGCTCTTTATCCCAGAGGGCCCACATACGCTACGCCGACGGCAAAGAGGGCTGGGTCCTCTGGGACGCAATAGCCACTGGATAACCCGTTGTGTGGGATGTTGTTTTGAGGCGGCCCCATTCAGCTCCTTATCATTACTCAGAAAATACCCGCAA
>JACZVB010000157.1 GCA_022572865.1 Chloroflexota bacterium
ATCAAGGGGACATGCCAGGTCAACCTGGGTGTGTTGGCGCAAGCTGGTTACAGGGCCGAGAATTAGACCGAAGTGTCCGGCCCTATGGCCTCTAACCCGGCCTTGACCCTGGCCAGAAAGGATGTGGCCTGACTTCCGTCCAGGGTCCGGTGGTCGAAGGAGAAGCAGATGTTCATTATCGATCTGATGGCGATGGCGTCGCCTACCACCACGGGGCGCTTGACCACGGCCTCGGAGGTGATAATCCCCGCCTGAGGGGGATTGATGATGGGAGCGCTCAGCACCGAGCCTAACGCTCCGGTGTTATTTACCGTGAATGTCCCGCCCTGGACGTCTCCGGGCGTGAGCTTGTTCCCTCGGGCCTTCTCCGCAAGCTCATGGATATCTCTCGCCAGGCCCACGACGCTCTTTCGGTCTGCGCCCTGGACCACGGGCACGATCAGCCCCTCGTCCCGGGCCACGGCGATGCCTAGATTGATCTCCTTCTTGAGGATTATCTTCTCTTCCTTCCAGACGGAGTTGACCATGGGGTAGGCACTTAGGGCGCTGGCTACCGCCTGGAGGACGAAGGGCAGGTAGGTGAGATTTATCCCCTCCCGCCGCCGGAACTCATCCTTGTTCCCCTTTACCAGGGCCACCAGCCCTGAGACGTCGGCCTCCATCATGGTCCAGGCGTGGGGAATCTGCTGGACGCTCTGAAGCATCCTTTTAGCGATGGCCTGTCGGACCGGGCCTACGGCTAGCTCATCATCTTTTAAGGCCGGAGCCTCCTCGACCGCGGGCGTAGAGGGACTCTCGTCCACGATGCGGAGAATGTCGGCCTTGGTTATCCGGCCCCCGGCCCCGGTGCCCCGGACATCCGCCAGGTCGACGCCGTGCTCCCGGGCCAGCCTCAGGACCAGGGGCGAATAGCGCTTCTCTCTTTTGTCCCGGGGCGGCGGGGCGGCTTCCAGGGTTCCAGGTATCACTGCCGGCTGTGCTGGTGAGAGGCCGGGGGCCCTGGCCACGACTTCTACTACCGGGACCTCGCCATCGGTAATAAGAATGGCTATAGGGGTGCCGATGGTAACCGTCTCACCCTCGGGCACCAGTATCTCTCCCATGATGCCGGCCGCGGGAGAAGGCAGCTCGATGTTCACCTTGTCGGTGATGATCTCAGCGATGGACTCATACCGCTCCACGGGGTCGCCCGGCTTCTTGAGCCATTTGCCGATGGCGCCTTCCACCACCGTCTCGGCAACCTCGGGCATGGTCACGGTTATGGCCATTGTTGGAACCCTCACCCTCATTTGCGCCTAGGACGAGCTCACCACGAGCGGGGGCGCCGCCCCTCTGTACTCCCCATATTTCATCAACCTGCTAGTGGCTAGTTCGATAAATAACGTTCCTTTTTGTCACCCTTGAGTCCCGATAAAATCGGGACGAGGGGTCTAGATTCTTTGCACCGTCAGATTCCGATATTCGGAACAGGTCAGAACTCAGAATGACACAGTATTTTAGGGGCTGAACCCTGGAAGTGGAATCAGTAGGCGGCCAGGGTGCGCAGCGCTTCGGCTATCTTTTCAGGGTTGGGAAGACAGTTGAACTCCATGGAGGGGTGGAAGGGCATGGAAGGGATATCGGGCGAGGCCACCCTCATCACGGGGCCGTCCAGGTATTCGAATGCCTCGGAGGCCAGGATGGCCGACAGTTCGGCCCCGTATCCCAGGGTCAGGTTGTCCTCGTAGACTATCAGGGCCTTGCCGGTCTTTTTCACCGATGAAAGGACCGTTTCCTTATCCATGGGCAGCAGGGTCCGCAGGTCGATCACCTCTACGCCGACCCCCTCCTTATCCAGCGCCTCGGCGGCCTCCAGGGCGTAGTGGACCATCAGCCCGTATGCCACCACTGTAATATCAGACCCCTCCCTCTTCACATCGGCCTGGCCCAGGGGCACCGTAAAGTCGTCATCGGGCACCTCGCCCTTTATCAGGCGGTAGGTGCGTTTGTGCTCCAGAAATATGACCGGGTCCTCGCTCCTGATGCTGGACTTCATCAGGCCCTTGGCGTCGTAAGGGGTAGAAGGCGCCACTACCACCAGGCCGGGTATGTGGGCGAACTGGACCTCTATGCTCTGGGAGTGATAAAGGCCGCCGTGGACACCCGCTCCCCAGGGGGCGCGTACCACGATGGGACAGCCATATGCCCCGGCGGAGCGGTAGCGAAACTTGGCCGCCTCGCTGACGATCTGGTCGTATGCTGAGAAGATGAAGTCAGCAAACTGGATCTCGGCGATGGGGAGCATCCCGTTGATGGCCATGCCTATGGCTATGCCCACGATTCCGGTCTCGGCCAGGGGCATATCGATTATCCGATTCTCGCCGAACCGGGCCAGGAACCCCTCGGTGGCCCGGAAGGCCCCACCCATAATGCCCACGTCCTCGCCGAGGATGACCACCCGGTCATCCCGCTCCATCTCCTCCGCCATCCCCTCTCGGATGGCCTCAAGGACAGTCTTTACAGCCATATCACCTTCAGCCTTCTGAGTAGACCTGGCCGGACGCATCCTCGGGGTGGGGGTCCGGGCTGGCCTCCGCCTGGGTCATCGCCTCGTCCAGGGTTCGATCTACCTCTTCCCGAATCTGGAGGTCCTCTCCCTCATCCAGCACGGAAGAATTGAGGAGCTGCTCTTGGAAGCGGATTACAGGGTCGTGGGCCCGCTCTCCCTCCAGGTCCTCGGGCGTCCTGTAGCGAGTTTGATCATCGTTGCTGCTGTGAGAGCTAAACCGGAATACCTTGGCCTCTATCAGGGTGGGCCCCTGTCCCTGCCTGGCCCTGGCCGCCGCCTCCCGGGTGA
Organism: Chloroflexota bacterium; assembly: GCA_022572865.1. Next base: position 2,837 of record JACZVB010000157.1, read on the forward strand.
CCCGGTACACCTCCAGCACATCGGTGCCATCGACGCACAGCCCCGGGAATCCGTACCCGTCGGCTTTGCTGGCCACATCCTGGACAACCATCTGCTTGGTCTGAGGGACCGATATCGCCCACCCGTTGTTCTCGCAGAAGAAGATGACGGGAAGGCGGTGGATGCCGGCGAAGTTCAAGGCTTCATGGAAGTCTCCCTTGCTGGTGGCCCCTTCCCCGAAGTAGACGATGGTGACCGCATCCTCGCCCCGATATCTGGAGGCATAGGCTGTGCCCACTCCATGAGGTATCTGGGTGCCCACAACGCTGGAGCCGCTAACGATGTTCAGGTCCCTGCGGCTGTAATGGCCCGGGAGTTGACGGCCGGCGCTGTACGGATCGGCCCTCTTTCCCAGGGCGTGAAGAAAGATGTCCAGGGGCGGCGAACCCGCTGCCAGGGCCACTCCCAGGTCCCGATAGTATGGGATGAAGATATCGTGGCCCCGCCTCATGGCGTAGACGCTACCGATCTGAGCGGCCTCGTGGCCCTCACAGGACACGAGGAAATACACCTTGCCCAGGCGTCCCAGGATCCACAGCCTCTCGGAGACGGCTCGGGCCATCAACATGTCCCGATACATCCCCAGAATCTCATCTCGGGTGAGTCCCAGCTCCTCCAGGGGTATCTGCCGATCGACCTTGTACCTGGTTGTGGCCATCTGGCGTCGCCCTCCCTAACCCTTCTCCAAGCTCAGGTTAGCATCCACAAATAACCCCGTCAACATTGAGATGCCGGGCACAAACCATTAGGTTCTCCATAGTAATATGGACGGTATAAGGCATCTCAAACGTCCACTCGCGTTGCAAGGCCAAGGTAAATGATATATCCTGTGCCGTGCTGCCCCGGGGCTCGATGTCGGTAAAAACGCTCTTGGCCGTTCTAGTCACATAGTCACTCATTTCGTTTCAACCCTGGGCATCGAGTCTCGGGCCCGGCCTGGAGACTACAGGAGGAGATAATGAAAGCGATCGTCTTCGAGGAACACGGTGACGTAGGCAAGCTCCAATACAAGGATGTACCCGAGCCCAAAATCGGTCCCAACGAAGCCCTGATCAAGATCAAGGCCGCCGGCTGCAACTACAACGATATCTGGGCTCGAAAGGGACTGCCCGGCATGGAGATAATCATGCCCCATGTATCCGGGAGCGACGCTGCGGGCGAGGTGGTGGAGGTGGGCAGCGAGGTGAAGAGCGTCAAGGTGGGGGACGAGGTGATGGTCCACCCCGGAATTAGCTGCCGCACCTGCGAGGCATGTACCAGCGGCCAGGAGTTCTTCTGCAGGCAGTACAGGATATGGGGGTTTCAGACCGGGCCCCTGGACGGCGCTGACGCCGAATACGGCAAGTTGCCAGAGGTAAACCTGATCCCTAAACCCTCTCAGATCAGCTTTGAGGAGGCCGCCACCCTGCCGTTGACCCTGATGACGGTATGGAGAATGCTGGTCAGCCGGGCCCGGATCCAGGCGGGGGACTACGTGCTGATCTGGGGTGGGGCCGGAGGACTGGGTTCCATGGCCATCCAGGTCTGCAACCTGTTCGGGGCCAGGGGCATCGCAGTCGTGGGTTCCGACAAGAAAGCCAAGTACGCCAAGGACCTGGGCGCCTTCGAGGCGATCAATCGTAACTCCCAGAGCGTTAGGGACGAGGTCAAACGGATCACCAATCGTGCGGGCGTGGACATCGTCTTCGAGCACACCGGAGAGGCCACCTGGAAGGACAGCATCGCCGCCCTCAAGCGGGGAGGGACCCTGGTCACCTGTGGGGCCACCAGCGGGTTTATAGGCCAGACCGACATCCGCTTCCTGTGGAACAAGCAGATGAACTTCTACGGCTCCCATATGGGGAGCAAAGGAGAGCTGCTCCAGGCCATGAAGTTCGTCCACAGCGGACAGATCAAACCCCTCATGTCCGAGGCCTTCGCCCTGAAGGACGCATCCAAGGCCCAGAAAGTGATGGAGGACGGCGAGGTGATGGGCAAGCTGGCCCTGGTCCCCGACCACGCCTAACGCTATATACAAGAGTCAGAGAT
>JACZVB010000158.1 GCA_022572865.1 Chloroflexota bacterium
AAGATTCCCGGGACCAACTACGTGCCTTTGACGCCATCTTCTTCGGCGCCGTAGGGCACCCCGAAGTCCAGGACCACATCACCCTCGATGGACTTCTCCTGCCCATGCGTCGCGGCTTCGACCAGTACATCTGCCTACGCCCCAGCGTTCTGTATCCAGGAGTTGAATCACCCCTGAGGGGCAAGAAGCCGGGGGACATCGATATGGTGGTAATTCGAGAGAACACCGAGGGAGAGTATGCCAATGTGGGGGGGTTCCAGTACAGCCGTACCCCTCAAGAGGTCGCTATCCAGACATCGGTGTTTACGCGCCACGGCTGCGAACGGGCGATCCGTTTTGCTTTTGATCTGGCTCGCAAGCGCAACAAGAAATCCCGGGTGACCTCCATCACCAAGTCCAATGCCCAGGGTTATGGAATGGTCTTGTGGGACCGCACCTTCGAGGAGGTGTCCCAGGAGTACCCAGACATCGAAACGGAGTCGCTCCTGATAGACGCCGCATGTATGAATTTCATTCGCCGCCCCGAATCCTTCGATGTCGTGGTCGCCAGCAACCTCTTCGGCGACATCTTGACGGACATCGGCGCTATCATCACCGGGAGTATGGGGCTGGCAGCCAGCGGCAACATCAATCCCGAGAAGCGGTTCCCATCCATGTTTGAGCCGGTGCACGGCAGCGCTCCGGACATCGCGGGGAAGGGGGTAGCCAACCCGATGGCAGCGATACTTTCAATCGGCATGATGCTCCAACACCTGGGGGAGGAGGTCGCCGCCGATGCCGTTCAAAGCGCCGCACTGTCAGTGCTGGCTAAGGGCGAGGTGCGGACGCCAGACCTGGGGGGAGCCTCCGTCACTAAAGAGGTGGGCGACGCAATAGTCAAGGCCCTGGGCTAGGGCAAAAACCGTTTACCCGGCTTCCCACGGGGCCCGGCCAAGCAGGCGTGTCCATGTCCCTATGGTATTATCCCAGAGTTGGATGAGCAGCAGTATCGACGCGTTCCAAGGTGCCTAAAGCCCGTAGCAGGAAAAATGGAGGAGAGCCATGTCAGGCGAATTTCAGTTTGAGACCAGCACAAGCTATGAGCCGGCCGGGGTCAGATTCAATGTGAGCCTGAAGACCGCTCCAGGGGAAAATCAGGCTGCCTTCAGCCTCACGGTCGACGACCTGGCCACCGGCCAGCAATTGCCCTTCACCCACGAAGCGTGCCCCGCGGTCCATGATTTCACCCGGGGCTATGCACGCTGGCTGGTTAGGGCGAGAATCGACGCCACTCGTGGTGAAAGCCAGATAACCGGCACGGCGCAAAGTGACCTCTCTGCGGCTCAGCTTGCTCAGACGGTTCACGATGCCCTGGACATGATCGATCAGCGGTTCGCCAGCTACAAAACGCCCGTCATCGGGTCCGATGGCTACTCCGACATCGTTTTCGAGAAACGGGATGGGGTAGCCTGGCTCATGCTCAACCGGCCCGAGACCTACAACGCCAAGCGAGGCGTCACGATGAACGAAATGACCAACGCCCTGCTTGATGCGTCAAAAGACAGCTCCATCCGAGTCGTAGTAATCTCCGGCTCCGGCCCCAACGGTTTCTGCACGGGTAACGATCAGAGCTACGATCCCGAGCTGGAATCCACCGACTATTGGGGCACCACCCCGGTGACATACGACAAGGTGATCCAGCAGATGCCTCAGCCGGTGATCTCGGCGGTGGACGGTTACGCCATCGGGTCCGGCAATATAATGGCCTACCAGTCGGACTTCACCATCGCTACCACCAGGTCCCGATTCGGCCAGACCGGGCCCCGGGTCGGCAGCCCCGCCGCCGGCCATGAGGTAGCCGCCCTGGCCGCCCGGGTGGGGCAGAAACGGGCACGAGAGATCTGGATGGTCTGCCGTCAGTACTCAGCCCAGGAGGCGTATGAGATGGGCCTGGTCAACAAGGTTGTGGAGCCAGACCAGCTATGGGCAGAGGTGGACCGTTGGATTGCCGACATCAAGAACGTGAGCCCGGTTATTCTGCAGATGCAGAAGATCTCATACAACCAGCACGACAAATTCATTCGTCCGGAGATAGAACCGGTGGAGGAACATATCCCAAATTACCTCGCTTCAGAGGAGTGCAAGGAGCGCCGCATGGCCTTCATCGAGCGCAGACCTATCGATCCCTCCAAGAACCGGCCTTATGTGCCGATCGCCATCAAATAGCCTTCAATGGGGACGATAAAAGGAGGGGCCTCGACCCCAGATTCCTCGCCCTTCCCGAGGTGGAAGGACTTGGAATAACATGGAATAGTTGCCTTGGAATCGGTTGTGAACGCCGTGGAAACTGGGGCCAAAGGTCAATTAAACTTCGGGACTATCTCCCGCGCAATTCGATGCATCATTTCGATGTCGTCGGTGATGGAGAACATAACTGAGGAGATCCCCTTGACGCCCAACTGCTGCACCTGATGGATCTGCTCATCAACGTCCTCGATAGTTCCGGTGGCCAGAAAGAAATCGATCACCCTTTGGGTCACCGGCACGGTCTGGGGGCCACCGATCCGCTCCGTGTAGTACGGGTCCCAGGCGTCGTAGATCTGCTTGAACTCGTCGATGATCCCGGGATGACGGCGCTCGATCCGCCTGCGCAGGTCGAGCACGTCCGGGTTATCCCGCCTTAGTATCTGGTACAGCTCCCAGACGCAAGTGGCAGCGTAAGGCTCCGTATATCGCTTCGCCTCCTCCTTGGAGTCGGCGACGTAGCACTGGGTGCGCACCCAAATATCGATCTCCGAAGGGTCGCGCCCCGCCCTTTCCGCTCCTTTCTGGATCTGCTCCATTCGCCACTTCTGAAGCTCCGGGTCCATGCCGATAGTGAAGACGGCGTCTGCCACCTCGCCGGCGAGCTGGCAGGTCTTGGGCCCGGCGACGGCTACGTACACCGGCACGGACTGCCCGTTCCACCTGGAACTCCGTATCCACTCCGAGTGCCAGCTCTCCTCTCCGAACGACGCCTCTTCACCCGCGGTATACGCCTTGATGAACTGTACCGCCTCCTTCAGCTCCTTTATGGATGCGCCCCTGGCCAGAAACTGTCCATAAGGGCCGCCGGCGCCTATACCGACAAATGCGCGGTCATCGCTCATCTCTCTGATGGAGGCCATAGCGTTGCTAATGGCGCCGGGATGGTACGTCCTGGGGTTGGTAACACCGTGGCCGATCTTTATGTGCCTGGTGGCCTGTGCTGCCAGGGTCATCATCACGTTGACCTCATGCGAAAGGTTCCCCATGTCGATCTGGGTGATGTGGGAATAACCCAGGTCATCTGCTATTTTTGCCCGCTCGGCTATGTTGTGGACCGTCTGCTCTTGGCCGAAGCCGAGCCCAAACTCTAATCCCATGTTCCTTCTCCCTCTCCTTATTCGAGTATTCTGGCCTTCCAGGGGATAGAGACCACGCTGGCCCAAATTTTGGCCGGCGAGCCCAGCATCCCCATAGACTCCATCGAGATCCTCCACGGCGACGGCGACATGCCAGCTGAGGGATCCAGCCTCCTGAGCCCTGGCAGTAGCCTGACTATCGTTAAGTAAGGCTTAGCCCACGCGGCGTAATCCGGCTTGTGCCGGCCGCCATAGCCCGAAGCAGCATATTTTACGATGGCCTATTATATCTGGCTATAGCCACTTCCCGGCTTCTTAGGGTCTACGCCGGTGCCCTTCCCATCGGCGATCCAGCCAAACTCCTTGAGTATCTGCTGGCTGTAGGTCACCCGCCCCGTCACCTTGTCCAGGGGTTCCGTGGCCAGCAGCAAGGTGGCCCGGGCCATCAGTTCCGGAGACTCGCCCCTCGGGTCATCCATCCCACTCACCATTTTGTGGAATACGGTGCCCGGGGTCGGGACCACCAGGGAGGGCGAAACACAGGTGACAGAGACCCCGCGCTGATAGACCTCCAGGGCCAGGCCCTGGGTGAGCCTCTCCAAAGCCGCTTTCTGAGTCCCATAGGAAACCTCTCCGATAGCATCGCCAGGATCAGAGTAAGGGCCGCTTCCCGGCCCTATGGCTGAGCTGGAGGAGATGTTCACTATGCTGCCACCACCGCGGCTAATCATGTCCTCCAACACCAGATTGCTGAGCAGGAATGGGGCGTGGATATTCACCGCCCAGGTGCGCATCCACCTATTCAGGGGCAGCTCTCGCATCGGTACGAAATAAGCCAGCGCCGCATTGTTGACCAGAACGTCCACCGGACCATATGTCTTGTGCGTCTCGTCAACCAGCCTCTCGCAGTCCTCTGGTAGGGAGATATTGACTGCCACCGCAGTGGCCTTACCCCCATGATCTCTGATACCGCTACAGGTCGTCTCCAAAGAACCCTCAAGGGGGTGTTCTCCCTCCTTCATGGTGCGGGCCGCGCATACCACGCTGGCGCCCTCCGCCGCAAATACCCTGGCGATTTCCGCTCCGATTCCCCTGCTGGCGCCGGTGATAATCGCAACTTTGCCATCTAGTTTACCCATCTTTCCCTCCTCTTTAATCCTGCTCTATGCTGGGATTGTACATCATCGCCTCGAACCTGATGCCTTCTGCTTTGCAAGAAGGGCGAAGGTGTGATACCGAAGAAAACTAAAGTGCCGTAGAGGGCTGGAGAGGATAGAGCAGGGCCGGTATCCTTCAAGGCGAAGCTGATAATCTGCCACACGCATGAGATGTTGGTGCCATAACCCGGGCGTAAGGTCTTGGGTATAATAGGGGTCACAACAGGGGCTGGCCTGCTATAGCAGGTTCATCGGTAGGGTTTATCACGCCAGGGGTTGGAGGTGATGCATGAGAAAGGCTTTTCCTAAGACAGGATTGGACTGGGCTGACATAAAGGAGCAGCTATCGGAAGCCAGGAAGGATGATGTTGA
>JACZVB010000159.1 GCA_022572865.1 Chloroflexota bacterium
GCCGGGTATTCGGCGATGTCGACGCCGAAGAGGTGGCTGAGAAGCTCCTGGTGGGTCACGGAGAGGCCCGTTCGTAGGGCCAGAGCACGCTTGCGGGCGTAGGCGCGAACGAGGAAGGTGCCGCCGCCGCAGGCGGGGTCCAGGACTCGGGCGTCCGAGGAGCGGATGCAGAAGGCGTTGATGAAGTCTACCACGTCGGGAGAGGTGTAGAACTGGCCGTACTGGCGGCGCTCAGAAGGAGAGATTAGCTGCTCATAGAGTCGGCCTATGATCTCGAAGTCGAGGCTGGAGAAGTCGAAGTCTCCGATTCTCTCGATGACGGATGCCCAGGCCTTGTGGGAGTCGGGGTGAAGGAGGGGCAACTCACTGCCAAACCCTGTGGGTTGAAAGACGGTCTCGTAGTCTTTGGAGTAGGTGATGGCCTCGGAGAAACGGGCGGTTAGGAAGTCGACCAACTGGGGTGGAGTGTCGAGATGGGCACTGGCAAGAGGGGCGAGGCGAGGGAACCGACGGCGTAGCACCTCGTAGAAGACGAGGCGGGTGAGGAGGACGTAACAACTGAGGCGAGAGGCGCGCTCCAGGTTCTGTCGTCGGGCCTCGCGGGCCTCGGATACATCCCAACCCTGCTCAACCACCATCCAGGTATTGAGGCGAGAACGGAAATTGGAATCCTGGCGATATTTATGGGTTATCTGATGTTCTGTGAGGAATATGGGGTCTTCCAGGGCGGCTTCGATGCGGAGAATGAAGCGACGGTCAAGAGGGAGGTTTTGTAGGGGACGCCGACCCTCCTCCAGGGCGGCGAAGCTCTCGAGGAACTTTTCCCAGAATTTGTGAATGTCCTCTTCAACCTCGGGGCGGTGGACATCGTCGCTGATGGAGGCGTCTGCTACTCGGGTTGGGCCCTCGACTCTGCGCTCAGTGACAGGAACTCCCTCTCGATGGGTCTCCCAGAGCATGAAATCCCTGATGTTCCAGGTAAAATAGTATGGCACACCTCTTCTTGAAGCTTTTTGAAAAGCGTCATCGACAAGCTCACCGTCGAAAGGGCTTTTGCCGCCTGGGGAGTCGGGCATTTTGACTTCCCCGGTGAGGACTACTTTGTTAAGGCCACGTCGATATAAGAGGAAATCGTGTCGCTTGTGGCTGCCTACACCGTGTTCTTCAACCCGGGCGCGGCTGTAGGGGAGGTCGGGCCGCCGTTCTAGGATAGCCGTGACCCAAGCGGCGACTTCAGATACAAAGGTGCGTTCATCTACAGGCATGGGAGATGTGAACTCGTAGTGAGATGCCTATGGCTCTATATACGGTGGACTGAGTGTACCACTTTGTATTTAACGGGGGTGAGGGGGCTCACCGCCGCCTCAGTCCTCCCCCCTTGGCGGGGGAGGAGGAAGGCTTGCCACCCCGGCCCAGATTCCTCGCTCCGCTCGGAATGACCCTTCGACAAGCTCAGGGTGAGGGGGCTTGTAAAGCTTGTAAGGGGGGTTACCAGTGGAGGTTGGGGTGGCGGGCGGCGGTGGCTTCGTCGAGGCGGGATAGGGGTGTGGTGTGGGGGGCGTTTTTGACCAGGTCTGGGTCGGTCTCGGCCTCGTGGGCGATGGCTTTCATGGCGTGGATGAAGGTGTCCAGGGTGCGCATGCTCTCGCACTCGGTGGGTTCGATCATGAGGGCCTCGGGGACGACCATGGGGAAGTACATGGTGGGTGGGTGGAAGCCGTAGTCCATGAGTCTTTTGGAGATGTCCAGGGCGCTGACTCCAAGGGCCTTTTGCCTGGATGCGGAGAAGACCACCTCGTGGGTGTAGATGCGGTGGTAGGGAAGGGCGTAGTGGTCCTTTAGCCGGGTCATGATGTAGTTGGCGTTGATGACGGCGTTCTCGCTGATCTCCCTGAGGCCCGGCTCCCCCAGGAGGCGTATGTAGGCGTAAGCCCTGAGGACGACGCCGAAGTTGCAGTGGAAGACGCTGATCTTGCCGATGGAGGCCTGGGGACGGCCGAGGTAGTATTCTTGATGAGTTTGGGCCCCCTCCCCAGATTCTTCCCCGGACACGTGGGGGTCCTCGGAAGGAGAAGGGCGTTTGTAGACGACGGGGGCGGGGAGGAAGGGGGCGAGGGTATCGGCGGCGCAGACGGGCCCGGCCCCCGGGCCGCCTCCGCCGTGAGGTGTGCTGAAGGTCTTGTGCAGGTTGGTGTGGACCACGTCGAAGCCCAGTTCGCCCAGCTTCACCCTGCCGAGGATGGCGTTCAGGTTGGCGCCATCGCCGTAGACCAGGCCTCCGCAATCGTGGACTATGCGGCAGATATCGAGGATGTTGGGGTCGAAGAGGCCCAGGGTGCTGGGTAGGGTGAGCATGAGGCCCGCGACCTGGGGTGTGGCCATCCGGGCCAGGGCTTCCAGGTCCATGTTGCCATTGGAATCGGAGGGGACGGTGACCACGTCGTAGCCGCACATGTGGCCGGAGGCGGCGTTGGTGCCGTGGGCGGTATCGGGGATGAGGACCTGGCGTCGGGTGTGGTCTTCACCCCTGCCCCTGTGATAGGCGCGGATCATGAGGAGGCCGGCCATCTCTCCGTGTGCGCCGGCCAGGGGAGCGAGGCTGACGGCGCTGGCGCCGGTGACCCGGGCCAGTATCTCCTGGAGGCCGTGCATGACGGCAAGGGCCCCCTGGACAGTGGCCTGGTCCTGGAGGGGGTGAACCTGGGCGAAGCCCGGGAACCGGGCCACTTCCTCGTGCCACTTGGGATTGTATTTCATGGTGCAGCTTCCCAGGGGGTAGAAGCCGGTATCGATGCCGAAGTTGAGCTGGCTCAGGCGGGTGAAGTACCTGACGAGCTCCGGCTCGCTGATCTCGGGGATGTCCAGGTCCGAGCGCAGAAGCTTATCCGGGGGAGGGGTGGACTGGGGCACGTCCAGGTCAGGCAGGGTAGTGCCGGCTACGCCGGGAGAGCTGATGTCATCCAGGGTGACGGCCTTCTCGCTGAGCTGTATCTTCGTCGTCATTCTAGCAACCCTCACCCTCCTTCGATTAACTCAGGACAGGCTCTGTGTCCCCCTCTCCCCCTTTGGCAAGCTCAGGGCATGCTTGGGAGGGAAAGGGGGATAAAAATTAAATTAAAGTGGGGGTTACCCCCACGCCCCCGCCAAAGTCCCGACTCGTCGGGACTTTGGAATCCCCACGCAGGGGCTTTGGGGCTTTGTTGAGTTCCTACAATGTTGATGCTATTTTCACGCATGCCTGCCCTCTAATATTTTTCTGGAAGGGTACCCCCAGTACTCCCGCCATGGTTCGGCCCTTCGGCCTTGCTCCCTTCGACGGAACTCAGGACAGGCAAGCTCACCACGAGCGGGGGCCTCGCCGTACCGGGCTTTCCTTGGGCTGGAGGTTGATTCTGGGATTGAACAGCATGATCTCCTCAGGACAGTTTAGATAGGGCGAGGACAAGGGAATCGATCTGGTCTCGGGTGTTCATCTCGGTGACACACAGGAGCATGCTGTTGGGTGCTCCTGAGCGAAGTCCTTCGGTCCTTCGACTAGGTTCAGGACGAACGGAATTGGTAAGGTCCAGGCCACCGATGATATTGTCTTTCAGCAGGGCCCGGTTTATCTCGGACGGAGGCCTGGGGCACTGGATGACAAACTCTTTGAAGAAGTCGCCCTTCACGGGGAGGGAATAGCCGGGGAGCGCAGCTATCTGCTGGGCGGCGTAATGGGCCTTGTGGTAAGAGAGTTGGGCTACGCTCCTCAGGCCCCGGGGGCCGAGGGCGGCCAGGTATGCCGTCAATGCCAGGGCGACGAGGGCCTCGCTGGTGCAGATGTTGGAGGTGGCGGTCTCCCTTCGGATGTGCTGTTCTCTCGTTTGTAAGGTGAGGACGAAGCCCTCACGGCCCCGGGCGTCGGTTGTCTTGCCCACGATCCGGCCGGGCATCTGTCTCATGTGGCGAGAGCGGGCGGCGAATAGCCCCAGATAGGGGCCGCCGAAGGTGGGAGACGTACCCATGCACTGGCCCTCGCCCACCACGATGTCGGCGTCGTATTCGCCAGGGGAGCGGAACATCCCCAGGGCGATGGGGTCCGCCGAGGCCACCAGCAGAGCGCCGGCCCTGTGGCTGGCTTCGGCGTAGGGGCCCAGGTCTTCGATAATACCGTAGAAATCGGGGTACTGGCAGATGAGACAGGCGGTCTCTTCGGTGACATTCAGGGCCGAGGGAGACATCACCTGAACATCGATGTCCTGGGGCTCCATGTAACTGTTGAGGATCTCCAGGTAGCCGGGGGACACGGTGTCCAGGGCTACCACCCGCTTGCGGCGGGTGATGCGGCAGGCCATGAGGGCGGCCTCTGCCAGGGCGGTGGAGCCATCGTACATGCCTGCGTTGGCCACATCCATGCCCGTGAGCCTGCAGACCAGGGACTGGAAATCGTAGGTGGTCTGCAGGGTGCCCTGGCTGATCTCGGCCTGATACGGGGTGTAGGAGGTGTAGAACTCGCTGCGCCCGGTGATATGGCGGACCACGCTGGGTATGTAGTGATTGTAGGAGCCGGCCCCGAGGAAACAGGCGTAGTCATCCAGGTCTGCGTTGCGCCGGGCCATGACCTTCAGCTCCCGCAGAAGCTCCATCTCGGAGAGGGGCCTGGGGATGTCCAGGGCCGGGTCTCGATAGGCCTCGGGTATGTCGAGGAACAGGTCTGCCGATGAGGAGACACCTATGGCATCGAGCATCTCCGTTCTATCGGCATCCGTGTTAGATATGTACGGTGACGGCATTTGTTGAGTCGCTTACAGCGGGGTGTTAAGCACCCACATCTGTAAGAGTGTTTAATAACACTTTCGACCATCCCCCTGTCCCCCTTCCTGTCCAGGAAGGGGGAGTAAATTAGGTT
>JACZVB010000160.1 GCA_022572865.1 Chloroflexota bacterium
CTACTTCAATGATATCCGCATCCCCGAAGAGGACTCCATGCCCCTGGAGCGAAGGTTGCGAATGAAGGCCGGCACCGATTACCTCCTTGATATAGCGGTCATCGGATTTCCTCACATAGCCAACTTCGACGATTTCGATCCCCTGGAGCAAGAGTCCGGCATCCGACTGCGGTACGTCGAGCCCAATGACCACCTGGGCAACCCTGACCTGATCATTTTGCCGGGCACCAAGAGCACCATCGCCGATCTAGCATACCTGCGGGAGACGGGCCTGGATAGAGAGATTGCAGCTCATGCCCACTGCGGCGTCTCGGTGATAGGCATCTGCGGTGGCTACCAGATGCTGGGGAAGTGGATTCTGGACCCCCAGCACGTGGAGAGCGATCACTCCCGGGCCCAGGGCCTGGGGCTCCTGCCCCTTACGACGGTGTTTACTCCTGACAAGTCGACTCATCAGATCAAGGGCCGGGTTGTCGAGGGACGGGGCATCTTGCAGGGGGCCGCGGGCCTGCCCTTGAGGGGCTACGAGATACACATGGGCCAGACGTCGGATGAGGGGGCAAGCCCTCCCTTCGTCATCGAGGGGCGGGCTGGTAGCCCGGGGCAACATCCCGACGGCGCTCTGAACACTGAGGGCAACATATTGGGGACGTATATCCACGGTCTGTTCCACAACGAAGGCCTTCGGCGGGCCATCCTCAGCGAGCTAGCCCGAAGGAAGGGTATATGCCTGCCGCCCTGGACCCGGGTCTCCACCGTGGAGGAGGAGTACGACAGGCTGGCAGACCTGGTCCGGGGCAGTCTGGACATGGGCCTGGTCTATCGCATCATTGGGATCGATGGCACATAGCGCCTTCGACAGACGCCTGGAGGATGTTGTGGAGTCCACCCCGAAATGTCATCGAGAGATGGCGAGCAAGTGGGTAGCCGGCGAGACGGGGAGCTGGGGTTTTCTGGCCGGCCAGGCTGTGTTGGCCCTGCGGAGGAAGATGGGCAGAAACCTGACGGAGCATGAGCGGCGAGAGGTGTGGCGCCGGCTCTGGGAGCGCCTGATTGAGATGAGAGGAGCCGGCACTGCTGATTTCGACAGAGAGGTCCCAGGCCCGAGCTAGCTGAGAATAACGTGGTAGGAGGTGTAGGACGGTCCTGCGTCCCCAAGGCGGGGCAGGCATATGATGCGGTTTTCCGCAGTCAGGTACTACGGGTAGTACAGCCTCTCGGCGGCTTTTTTAAGGTCGGCGCGGAAGTCCGGGTGGGCGATGGCTATCAGCTCCCGGGCCCGCTCTCTTATCGACTTGCCGAGAAGCCTGGCCACGCCGTGCTCCGTCACCACGATGTCCGCGAAGGTACGGGGTATGGTGATAACGGCCCCTTCCTCATGCTGGGCCACGATGCGGGAGACTGCGCCTCCCACGGCCGTAGAGCGCACCAGGGTTATGGCCCTTCCCCCCTTGGACAGGACGGCCCCGATGTGCAGCTCCGGCTGGCCCCCGGTCCCGTTGTACAGCCGGGCGCCGAACACCGTCTCCGAGTTGATCTGCCCGCTCAGGTCCACCGAGAGGGCGTTGTTGATGGAGACCATGTTCTGGTGGCTCGCCACGGTGGGTATGCTGACCACGTAGCTGGCGTCCCGCAGCTCTATGAGGGGGTTGTCGGCGGCGTAGGCTATCTCGTCGGCGTCGCAGCCGTCCAGGCCGGTGAAGACCGCCTTCCCCCTGTTGATGGTCTTCCGGCTGCCGTTGATGACCCCTTTCTCGACCAGGTGGACCACTCCCACGGCCCCCATCTCCGAGTGCCAGCCCAGGTCCTTTCTGTCGTCGAAGACGCCGAGCTGGGGCATGTAGGCGCTGGGTGTGCCGATGCCGATCTGGATGGTGTCGCCGTCCCTTACAAGCTCGGACAGGTTCGCTGCTATCGCCTTCAGGTCCTCCGACGGCTCTGCCAGTCCCCTGGCCCGGCCGAACTCCCTTATCTGGTCGGCGGGCCTGACCACCAGCATCGGCAACACCTCGGCCTGTCTCTGGGGAGAGAGGTTGGCCAGTAGGCGTCTAAGCTCTACCCGCGCCTCTTCGTCCACAGCCTTCTGGATCAGGGATTCGGCCTCCTCGGGGCTGAGGGCCGGGGGCGTGTGCTCTACCAGGCAATCGATCTCCGATACGTGGATGTAGTTGGTGCCGTATGTCCTGATAAATGTCTCGTCAACCTGGGCCAGCACCGTCCTGGCCCGTTTGGCGAGCTCTCGCTTGGCCCACAGGTCAGACCCGAAGCTGCAGAAGCCGTTTCTATCGGGGGCAGAGATGGTCACAAGGATGACGTCGACCTTCCTCGCGTCCCCGGAGCGCTCGTCCAGGGGTTTGATCTGGAGGGAGAAGATGACGGGGGAGTAGTCGATTCGGCGCTCGTCCAGGGCGGGCCGGGCCACGGGCCCCAGGAATATCTCCGGCACCGGGCTGAAGGACTCCTCCCAGCCCGGCTGAAACCAGCCGGGGTCAAAGGCCGGGGAGATGCCCCTGATTCTTACGTCACGGAGATCATCTTTCCGAGCGGCCAGGGCGTTCATGAGGATTCGGGGCGGGGGATGGCGAGTGATCACCACCACATCACCTGACCTCACGGCCTTAACAGCCTCTTCAGCACTTACAATCTTGTCTTTGTAGGCCTTATGCCAGTCCAAGGTTCAAACCTAATACCCGCACCATCCATGCTTCGAGTGTCTCAGGGCAGGGAAGTAATTTTTCATTCACACTCATGGTTCGATAATCTCACCCTAGGGATAATACAACCTCTCGGCGGCCTTTTTAAGGTCGGAGCGGAAGTCCGGGTGGGCGATGGCTATCAGCTCCCGGGCCCGCTCCCTGATAGATTTGCCCAAAAGCCTGGCCACGCCGTACTCGGTTACCACGATGTCAGCAAATGTCCGGGGTATGGTGACCATGGCCCCTTCCTCCTGCTGAGGGACTATACGGGAGACGGCGCCCCCCAGGGCGGTAGACCGCAACAGGGTTAGGGCCCTGCCGCCCCTGGACAGGACGGCCCCTATATGCAGCTCCGGCTGGCCCCCGGTCCCGTTCCACAGGCGGCCTCCCAGCACCGTCTCCGAGTTGATCTGCCCGCTCAGGTCTATGGACAGGGTGTTGTTGATGGAGACGAAGTTATCGTGGGCGGCCACGGTGCGTATGTTGGACACATACTCTGAGTCCCGAAGCTCCACCAGCGGGTTATCGGCGGCGAAGGAGATCTCCTCTAAGCTACAGCCGTACAGTCCCGTGAACACGGCCCTGTCCCGGTTTAACGTCTTGCGGCTGCCGTTGATAACCCCCCTCTCCACCAGCTTTAGCAGGCCCCGGGCCCCCATCTCCGAATGGAGGCCCAGGTCCCGTCTATCGTCGAAGACCCCCAGCCGCGGCATGAAGCCGCTGGGCGTCCCCTCCCCCACCTGTATGGTATCGCCGTCCCTGATCAGCTCCGATACGTACCCTGCGATCTTGACGGCTTCCCCAGGGGGATCGACCCAGCCCCACTCCCTGGCATAGGCTCGAACGTCTCGGAGGCTGGCCCGGCAGAGCCAGGGCAGGACCTCCCACCAGTGGCGGGCCGACATGAAGGGGAGTATTCGCTCCAGCTCGGCCCGGGACTGGGAGTCCTTGACCTGACCTATTTGGCCCAGGGCCTCCTCCCGGGACATAGCCGGAGGAGTATAGTCCACCAGGTAATCGATCTCCGAGACGTGGATGTAGTTGGTGCCGTATGTCCTGATCTGGGCCTCGTCCACCTGTGCTGCTACCTTGACGGAGTTCTGGGCCAGCCGCCGCTTGTCCCAGAGGCTGTCCCCGAAGCTGCAAAAGCCGTGATCGTCGGGGGCCGAGCAGACCACCAGCAACATGTCTATCTTTTTGCGACGCCGCTCCTCAAAGGGTTTGAACTCGTGGGAAAAGACCATCGGCCAGTAGTCGATACGTTTCTCATCGTGAGCGGGCCGGATCAGCTCCCCCAGGAACATCATGGCGGTGATGGAAAAGGCTTCCTGCCAGCCTGCCTGAAGCCAGCCCGGGTCGTAGGCTGGCGACTGGATGAGCAGCTTGATGCCCTTCAGATCGTCTCTACGGGCCGCCAGGGCATCCATGATGGGAGTGGGATGAGGATAGAGGGATATGGCCACCGTATCCCCGGAGTAGACGGCCCCCGCCACCTCCTCGGCAGGCACTATCTTGTGAGCGTAGTTCTTTCGCCATTCCAAGGCACACCTCAAAACCGAACCGCTTACCCCTCCCTCTTTCCGATAAGTCTGGGTCAGGGCAGGCAGCACATGCCTCGACCCTTCTAAAAGGAGCGTTGTAATCGCGGTACAGGGCGTCCCGTATGGGAGCGGGGAGATGATAAAGCCTGGGCCCGAGTCCTAGCAACCCCGGCACTGGCCAGGCCGACATCACCCTACGAATACGAGGGGTGGTGAGCCTACTTCCTGGGACTGATCAGCTCCAGCAGGTTACCATCGGGGTCCAGGAAATAGAGGCAATCGTGGTCGCCCCAGTCCACGGGCCCGTGGCAGGGTATCCCCTCTCTGGGGAACCGCTCCCGAGCTGCCTCGAAGTCTTCCAGGGAGACGTTGAAAGCCCAGTGCCCCCTGCCCAGGGGGTCCTTTATCGCTTCCTGCCCCTTCGGGGACAGGTCCGCCCTCTCGAACAGCGCCAGTTCGTTCCGGCCACACTTCATCAGGGTCATGTGGCCGAACCGGGCTTGCACCTCCATGCCCAGGGTTCTGGAATAGAACTCCACACCCCGGGCCATATCCCCCACCTCGATGCCGAAGTGGTCCAGCCCCTGCAGTTTGATCATTTGACGCCTCCTCCCGCTCGCCGATTCCGATACGGGCCGCCCCTATTT
>JACZVB010000161.1 GCA_022572865.1 Chloroflexota bacterium
GGTGGGGGCGGAAAAGCTCCGCCAGGGGCTGGTCAAGATCGTCGACCCGTCCCAGGTGACGGTAATTGTCAACACGGGGGACGACGTGGAGCTCCACGGCCTCTACATCTCCCCCGACGTGGACACCGTCACCTACACCCTGGCAGGCCTGGCCGACGAGGCCCGGGGCTGGGGCCTGAGGGACGAGACCTGGGAATGCCTGGCCGCCTTGAAGCGCCTGGGCCACGAGACCTGGTTCAACCTGGGGGACCGGGACATGGGCCTCCACATCCACCGCACGCAGCGGCTGAGGGATGGGGCCACCCTCTCGGAGGTGGCCGCCGAGGTGGCCTCGGCCCTGGGTGTGGGCTGCAGAATTCTGCCCATGAGCGACCAGCGGGTCGAGACCCGGATCATGACCCGGGACGGGGACCTGGGCTTCCAGGAGTACCTGGTCAAGCGTGGGGCCGGCGACCCCGTACAGGCCATAGATTTCGCCGGCATAAAAGAGGCCAGACCCGCCGACGGCGTTACGTCGGCCATCGAAGAGGCCCAGGGAATCGTCATCGCACCCAGCAACCCGCTGATAAGCATAGGCCCCATACTCGCAGTGAAAGGCATCCGGGAGGCCCTGGTGGGATGCCGGGGCCCGGTGGTGGCCGTAAGCCCCATAGTGGGTGGGAAGGCCATCAAAGGCCCGGCTGCCGACATGATGGAGGCCCTGGGGCTGGAGGTGAGCGCCTATCAGGTGGCGGAGCTGTATAGAGATTTTCTGGACGCATTCATACTGGACTACACCGATGCAGACTCCCTGGAGCGGGTCCAGGGCCTCGGGATCAAGGCCATAGCCACCGATACCATCATGACAGCCCTGCCTCAGAAGATGGCCCTGGCCCGGTCCGCCCTCCGGGCCCTGGGAGTCGAGTCGAAATGACGGTATGCATCGTCCCTGTGAAACGCCTCTCCACCTCCCTGCGACGGCTGGGGCCGCTCCTGAGTCAGGAAGAGAAGGCCAGGCTTTCGCTGACGATGCTCAAGGATGTTCTTTGGACGCTCCAGGGTGTACAGGGACTGGATGAGCTGTGCGTGGTGACCCGTGACCTATGTGCCCGGGATGCCGCCAGGGAACTGGGGGCCCGGGTTATACCGGAGCCCGAATGCGCTGCCGGGGAGGGCCCGGCCGTCGACTACGGGTCCCGGGTCCTGGCCGTGGAAGGGGTCAGGCAGGTCCTGATAATTCCCTCCGATCTCCCTCTTGTAAGCAGGACGGATATCCAGGCCATCCTCAAGGTGGGCCTGGGGAATCCGTCGCTGGTCATGGCCCCCGCCCACGACGGCGGGACCAACGCCATGCTCAGGACGCCTCCCGACGTCATCCCCTCCCGGTTCGGCCCCGATAGCCTATCGCTGCATATACAGGAGGCCCGGGCCAGGGGTGTCCCATATCGCCTGGTGCAACTGGGCTCCCTTTACAGGGACATAGACACGCCGGAGGACCTGTCCATCCTTCTCACCACCCCAAACAACACCTCGACATGGAAGCTGGCGAATGAGATGGGGCTGTCAGAGAGGCTCTTGCACATGAGTCAAACGCCCGAGGCCGTTTAATAAGCGAGTCGGGGCAGGGGTCTGCTCCACCGGCGTAGCTTCAAGATAGTTAGCTCTGTGACAAAACCAGAATGAGAGGCCATAGAAGGCGCGGACCTATTTTCTTCTGTCCTTTAGCTCCTGCCACACCTGGTCCGGGCTGAGGTCGCAGGCCGCCAGCAGCACCAGGCTGTGAAACCACAGGTCCGCCACTTCCCTTACGGTGGCCTCGGGGCCTTCCACCAGCGAAGCGATGGCCGACTCCCCCGCCTCCTCTATTACCTTCTTGCCTATCCTGCGGGGGCCCTGCCTCAAAAGCTCGGCCACGTAGCTGCCCTCGGGCATGGTGAGCTTCCGCTCCTGGATAACACGGAACAGCTCATCCAAAATGTGCGGGTCCTCCCCCTCGAACCGGAGGTCGCCGGAGGGAAGCTCGGTAAAGAAGCAGCTCTCCTCGCCGGTGTGACAGGTCGGGCCCGTGGGCTCCGCCCTGATCAGAATGGCGTCCGAATCACAGTCGATGTGTATGCTTCGAAGGTTCAGGTAGTTGCCCGAGGTCGCTCCCTTGTGCCACAGCTCGGCCCGGCTTCTGCTGTAGAACCACACCTGCCCCGACTCTCGAGTCTTCCTCAAGGCCTCCTCATCCATATACCCGAGCATCAGGACCCGGCCCGTCTTATCGTCCTGGACGATAGTCGGTATCAGCCCCTTCTCATCCAGCTTTATCATCGAATGCTCCCTTCTCGTGGGTCCGTCGCACGGGGATTCCGCGCTGGGCCAGATACTCCTTCGTTTCGGCTATGGAGTAGGTGCCGTAGTGGAAGACGCTGGCCGCCAGGACCGCATCCGCCTTGCCGATGGCTACTGCCTCATAGAAATGCTCCAGAACTCCTGCGCCGCCGCTGGCGATGAGAGGAACGTTGACGGCTTCCGAGACCGCCCTGTTCAGCTCCAGGTCGTATCCGGTCTGGTGGCCGTCGGCGTCCATGCTGGTCAGCAGCAGCTCCCCCGCCCCCAGCTCCGCCACCCTCTTGGCCCACTTCAAAGCATCGATGCCCGTGGGCTTCCTTCCCCCGTGGGTGTAGACCTCCCAACGGGAGCCCGGCCCCAGGCCAAGGCCATCTGTTCCATGCTCTTCCTCAGGGGCCTCGATCCCCTTGGCGTCTATGGCGGCGACTATGCACTGGTTGCCGAAGGCCCGGGCCGCCTCCTCGATGACCCGGGGATTGAGAACGGCCGCTGTGTTAATGGCCACCTTATCGGCGCCTGCGTCCAGGATTCGCCGGACATCCTCCACCCCCCGGACCCCTCCCCCCACCGTCAGGGGTATGAACACCTGCTCCGAGACCCGGTTCACCACCTCGATCATGGTATCCCGGCCCTCGACGCTGGCGGTTATATCCAGGAAGACCAGCTCATCGGCCCCCTCAGCATCGTAGAAAGTGGCCAGCTCCGCCGGGTCACCCGCGTCCCGCAGGTCGACGAAACTGACCCCCTTCACCACCCGGCCCCGGTCTACGTCCAGGCATGGAATAATCCGCTTGGTCAGCATGTCCTTACTGCCTCGTTCAACAGTTGGATAGGCACTCTATAACCCGCTGGGTGTACTCGGTGGTAGACGCGCTACCCCCCAGGTCCTGGGTTAAGACCCTGCCCTCGGCCAGGGTGCGCCCGACCGCCCCTTCCACCATATCTGCCGCCTCTGCCTCCCCCAGGTGTCTCAGCATCATAGCGCTGGTGAGGATCAGGGCCGTGGGATTGGCGATGTCCTTGCCCGCGGCCTCGGGCCAGCTACCGTGGGTTGCCTCGAACACAGCGCACTCGTACCCCAAGTTGGCCCCGGGCACCAGCCCCAGGCCCCCGACCAGCCCCGCGCTCAGGTCCGAGATGATGTCGCCGTACAGATTCTCCATCAGCAGCACGTCGAACCGGGAAGGATTCATGACCAGGTGCTGGCAGGCGGCGTCCACGATCACCTCTTCATACTCGATGTCCGGGTAATCTTTGGCCACCAGGCGGCAGCAATCCAGGAACAGGCCATCGGAGAGCTTCATCACGTTGGCCTTGTGGACAGCGGTAATTTTTCTGCGTGAGTTGTCGCTGGCGTACTGAAAGGCGAACCTGGCTATGCGGGTGGAGGCCACCCTGGTGATGATCTTCATACTCTCGACGACTCCGGGGACCACCTCGTGCTCCTTACCGGCGTACAGGTCCTCGGTGTTCTCCCGCACCACCACCAGGTCCACGTTGCTGTAGAGGCTGCGGACGCCCTTGAGGCTCTTCACGGGACGCAGGCAGGCGAAGAGGTCCAGGCGCTGGCGTATGGCTACGTTCAGGCTGGGGTAGCCCTCTGACCCGGGGGTGGTGATGGGGCCCTTGAGGGCCACGCGGTTGCGCCTGATCGACTCCAGGGCCTCGTCGGGGAGCAGGCTTCCCACCTGTTCCTGGGCCTTCAGCCCGACGACCTGGACATC
Source organism: Chloroflexota bacterium (assembly GCA_022572865.1). Next base: position 4,041 of record JACZVB010000161.1, read on the forward strand.
CCACTCGATGGACACCCCGGCGGCCTCTATCACCTTCCTGGCGGCCCCTACGACCTCCGGCCCGATCCCATCTCCCTCGATGAGGGTCACATTGTACGTCTCAGCAGTCATATATAACCATTATCAACCCATGCCCCCTCTCTTACAACTTTCTATGAGCGAGAGCGTTTAATAACACTCTCGACCATCCCCCTTTCCCCCTTCCTGGCCAGGAAGGGGGAAAAAAATGGGCTTGGTCCCGACTTGTCGGGACAAACCCCCTGTCCCGACGCCAAGTCGGGACATTCCCCGTTTGGAGGAGCTTTAAGTGGCCTAGTGGATTGATAATTAAGCTTGATATGCATCGACCAAGGCACCTTGGGGCCAATCGAAGGCTATATCTTTCTCGCAGCCATGTGGCCCGAAAGGATGGCGTCGTGGATCTTCCTGGGGGCCTGGGCATCACCGACCAGGAGCAGCTGCGGGACGCTCCCCTTCAGCTGTTTGTAAAGACTGTCCTGGGCCGTCCGCTGGCCCGCGTAAACAAGGGTGGTCACCCCCTCAACGCCCCTCTCCTCTTCTGAGTAGACGTTCTTCAGAACTACCGTTTCTTCCCTGATTTCTCGAACCTCCGTATTGGGAGTGACTACTACTCCTTTTGAGAGAAGCCTTTTGTAGACCAGCGGCTTGTTGAAGTGGTCGATGTCCTCACCGATTGAGTAAAGATCGGTGATTATCTCCACCTCTCTCCCCTGGTCGACAAGATACTCAGCAACGGCTGGACCCTGATGAAATCCATCCTGGTCCAGGACCAGGACCTTTTCTCCCCAGTCGACTT
>JACZVB010000162.1 GCA_022572865.1 Chloroflexota bacterium
CGTGGTCTCATCGGCCCAGGCCCTCAGGGAGACGCCCGCGTTCCGCTCGTGTATCGCTATGGTATTGAGCAGGGGTAGGTAATCGGGTCTGGTCATCTCTTCGATGTCCATACCATTTCATCTCCTACAGTGAGTGGCCACATTTTACATCCGCCGGAGGTCTTATGACAGAGCATCCTATTCACGTTACAATGAGACTGATGTCCCGGCCCCCATAGTCTCGAAAGTGAGGAGCATTATGGCGACAAATGGCTCAACCAGGACAAAGCTGTATGTGGGAATGCACGATGGGGCCCTGGTCTTGACCAGGTCGGAGTCCGACGGCATCTGGGAAAAGGGAGGCGTGACCGCCCTGGCCCATGCCGCCGCCCGGTTCGCACACTGCGCATCGACGCCCCAGAGAGCCTATCTTGCCGCCTATGAGTCTGGTGTCTGGCGCACCGATGATGGGGGCCAGAGCTGGCGTCGCCTGGACAGCTATCCCACCGACTATGCCCACAGCATCGCGGTTCATCCCCATAACCCGGACCTGATCTTCGTGGGAAGCGAGCCCGCGGCCGTGTTCCGCTCCCAGGATGGCGGCCTGACCTGGCAGGAGTGCGCCGGCTTTAGGCAGGTCCCCGAGTCCAGCCAGTGGGAATTTCACGGCGGCCGCAAGGCCCACGTCAGGGACCTGCGAATCTCAACCCAGGACCCTGATCTGATGTATGCGGGCATCGAGGTTGGAGGCGTGGTCCGGTCTCGGGACGGGGGCAAAACCTGGAAGCAGCTGCCCGGCACCGACACCGACGTTCACTCACTGCACATCTGCAACAGCAAGCCGGCAACTGTATACGCTGCCACGGCCGTAGGCCCTTATCGCAGCGACGACGGCGGCGACACATGGCAGTCCATCCAAGAAGGCCTACAGCGCGGCTACACCGTTCCGATCATCTCGCCGCCCGACGACCATCGCAGGGTTCTCGTGGGCGTGGCCAGTAACGCAGGGAGAAAAGGCGCCCAGGCCTACCTCTCCACCGATGCCGGGGATACCTGGCAGAGGATGGACCTCAGCACCGAGGACGACATGGCCATTGTCTTTACCTGGGACCCGCTGGACCCCAACCGGGTCTACGCCGGCGCCGATTCCGGCAGGCTATTTCAGAGCGCCGACCGGGGCGAAACCTGGGAGCCGGTGAAGGTGGACATAGAGACCCTCGCCGTGGGGGCGCTGGTCGCCGTTGCCAGCGACTGAAAAGAGGCAATGCTCAAAGGAATCTTCATTGCCATCGGCATAACCATCGGGGTCCTGTTCATTCCATTAGTGCACTTTGTGGCCGGCCCCATCAGCCCCTTCTTGGGAGCGTATATCGGAGTGGCCTCCTGGAAGGGACGGCCTTCCTCAGCCCTGACCACCGGCCTCGTCTTCGGGTTCGCCATTTGGCTCATCTTTGCAGCGATCGCGGCGATAGTTCTGATAGTTCTGGGAATTGCCACCAGCGCTATTTCAGGAAGAACCGGCGTCCTGATTATCGGCGGCGCCATAGGCGGCGCCTGTTACATTGGGGCCCTGGCCACGGCGGGGGCCGTCTTCGGCGCCAGCCGCACCCCCGCTGCAGAGCAAACCTGATCCATAAGCAGGCAGATGAAAAAGGGAGAGTCCAGTCCCGGCGCGTCCCGATACTAGGGACTTGTCGGGCTGTATCGGAGAGGATGGTCGTCCCGATTTGTCCCGATTCTCGGGGCTTGTCGGGATTCAGCACCCTGCTAGGGGCGTGCTGAAGGTTGGTACAGAGAGAGAGGCCGCTCCTGGATGGCATCGCCCAGTCTCTCTTTTATGGCGTCAAAGGCCTCGATGTTCCACTCGCTGACCAGGGTGATAGCGGTGCCGGGCCTTCCCATGCGGCTGGTCCTGCCGATGCGGTGAACGTATTCCTCCACCTTTTCGGGGACATCGAAATTGATAACGCAATCGATGGCGGGGATGTCCAGGCCTCGGGCCGCCACATTGGTAGCCACCAGGAGATTAGGCCGTCCCTTCCTGAAACCCTGCATCACAGCGTCGCGCTCATTCTGGCGCATTCCCCCATGGATTCCCTTGACATCGTACCCCAGCCGTTGCAGCTCCCGCACCAGCCGGTCCACCCTGACCTGCATCCTGGAGAATATCAGGGTCTGGCTCTGCGTTCCCGGCTTCCCCAGCACCTCTACCATAGCCTGCAGCTTATCCCTCTCTGCCACCTCGTAGTAGAACTGCCGGGTCTCCGGCACCATCTCGATCTCCTCACCTATGCGCACCCAGACCGGGTCCTTGAGGTGGTAATAGATGAGCCGTCGGATAAAGGTCGGTATAGTGGCCGAAAAGAGCGCCGTCTGTCGCTTCCTGGGGGTCCTTCGGAGAATCTTCACCATGTCCTGGGCGAAGCCGATATCCAGCATCTCGTCAGCCTCGTCCAGGATGGCTATCCGCACACGGGAGAGGTCCATGGTCTCCCGGCCAAGGTGATCGATGACCCGGCCAGGGGTGCCCACTATAACGTGAGCACCCTTATCCAGGGCCTTGAACTGTTTGACGATGGGTTCGCCGCCGTAGATGGCCACCACCCGGGCCCCGCTGTGAGCGGCAAGCCTAGATATCTCTCCTGTGACCTGTAGAGCCAGCTCCCTGGTGGGCACCAGGACTAACGCCTGGGTGTAACGAAGGCCGGGGTCTACTCTTTCGATAATCGGGATACCGAAGGCGGCGGTCTTTCCGCTGCCCGTCTGGGCCTGGCCCACCAGGTCTCTCCCGGCCTGGAGAATAGGAATGGTCTCTTTCTGGATGGGGGTCGGGTCCTTGTACTCCATATCCTGAAGGGCCAGGTGCACGGCGCCCGAAACCCGGATATCGCCGAAACGGCTGGCCCCGGGAATGGGTTCAGCTGCCGAGGGTATGGAGGCAAGGCGAGGCTCTACACTATTGCGGTGAGAACTAGGCCTCGACGTGAAGGGCGGTTGCTGGGGCTGTTCTGTCGTGGATTCTTGCGAAGGCTTGGGATAAGTGGTAGAGATGATATCGGATCCTGAGCTAGAGAATTATGTCAATTGCTAACATACTACCATAAGATATTAGCCCAAGTCCAGTCGCCTATCAACGAGGCCGTTTAATAAGCCGTATAAGCCGGGAAGGACCAAAACTAATTTCTCCCCCCTTCCTGTCCTTCCCGTACGGAAAGGTTCGAAGGGAGTCCCATGCAGGTGGATGCCATCCCGACTCATCGGGATGGCAGGGGTTTGTCCCGAGTTCGGGACAAAGTTAATTTACTCCCCCCTTCCTGCCAGGCCTGTCCTGAGCTTGCCGAAGGGAAGGGGGGACACAGAGGGGATGGTAGAAAGTGCCATTAAAAACCCTCCCATAGGTCCCAGAATCGCGAAGGCAAGCCCGACACCAAGACAATGGAGGACCAGATGGACCCGGTAAAAGAGATTGTAGCGGAGCGTGAGAGGGCCAGGGCTTTATCCGATCCCAATGCCAACGTCTGCTTCCTTGCTACGGTCACCCCCGAGAACGGTGCAACGGTTAGAGCCATCTCTCTACGTGACATAGACCATCGAGGGTTCGGCCTCCTCATCAACGAGCTCAGCCCCAAGTGGCGTCAGCTTCAAACCGGCGCCGGCTTTGAGCTTCTCCTCTTCTGGCCTACGATCCACCGCCAGTACCGGGTCCGGGGGCCCATGGCCTCCATGGACGATGCTGATCTGGAGCGATACTGGAGCCACAAGAACCACGGGTCCCGGCTCCTGGAGCTCTACTATCCCACTTTCGAGCCCCAGTCCACTCCCGTGCCCTCGCGCCGGCACCTCCTGGACGGGATAGAGTCCATGCGCCGCAAATTTCCCAGCCCCGAGGATGTCCGTCTCCCCCAGTCACTGAAGGGGGTATACCTGGTGCCCGACCGCATCGAGGTCTGGCACGGGGAGGCCGAGCGGCTCCACGACCGCCGCCTCTACACCCGAACCGACAACGGGTGGGAAGTGCAGATTCTGGTGCCTTGAATCGCCGAGGGCCTGCGCCTTATGCCTCATATCGCCTTCGCCGCATCTTTTCCTGGCCCGGCGCATCTAACCACCCGTGGAGCCTGGCAAAGGGAGACTATCCTCTACTAAACTAATGGTTGCTCTATGTAAGCCGCCTGCTCTTCATGTGCTCCGGATAAGCGTCTAATAAATCCCGGGTATCCTGTTGGACGGAAGGAGATGTCGTGTCACGCAAATACCTCTTGCTAGGACTGATTATCATTCCCCTGATTATCGCCGCCTGCTCCGGTTCAGATGATTCGAAAGAGGCGCTGGCCGCCGCAGAGGCATCGCTGGCCACAGCCGAGGCCAGGGCAGGGGAGGCAGAATCGGCCCTAGCCTCGGCAGAGGAGGCCGCCGCCAGAGCCGAGACAGATGCGACATACCGTGAACAGGTCAGGTTCATCAACGGCAGGCTGGAGGAAGCAATCCGCTCCGTCAGCGAGATCCTAGACCAGACTTATCAAACCAAAGGACGCCTCCTGGATGTGCTCAGAGAGGCGAATCTAACCGAGACATTTGAGGGCATGCTGGCCAGCTTCGAACAGTTAACCCCACCTCCAGGATACGAACCCGATCACCAGCTCATCCTGAAGGCAATTGGTGATTCGGTCTCGGTGAGCCAGAACCGGGACCAGACGATAGAAGATGAGGACCTGGTAGCCCTGGTGGCGGCGGACACAGAGCTGAGACTGATCAGCAGCCGCCTCCTAAACGCAGTCTCTCCTTCCCTCTGCAGGAAGCTGGAGGAATCGGTCCTCCCCCCTCCCTCAGATATGCCCCCTCCTCCAGATGCGCCCCCTC
>JACZVB010000163.1 GCA_022572865.1 Chloroflexota bacterium
GGGTGTTGCTGAAGTAGGGAAGCCACTTACCTTCGTGCGGATCAACTGGGACATCCCCATGTTGGCTGGATAGGAGCCATCAATAGTTTTAATGTTTCGTTTTGATTTAAAAGCAGCGCGCCTTTAAATTGAATAAGTCCTCTGCCGTCTATCCCAACTTATCGGCCAAGGATCAATACCGAGGGAGCGTCGTTTCTATCGTTTAGCTGAGTTCATCACCGCGCTACCGGCGGATTCTATGGCAGGTTGAAAATGCGTACGCCAGGAAGGACCCCATGAGGGCAGGAAGGAGCAATAGATGAGTACATTGCAGGCGGTTCCGGAGCTATCGGTGGAGGACTTGCGCGGTGCTGTCAAGAAAGAATACGCCGGCGTTGCCACCGATCCCCACAAGGGCTTTCATTTTCATACCGGGAGGGATGCAGCTACCCGGCACTCTCAGTGATAAAGATGTGCATCCGGAGCGGCGGCGGCATGGTCTCATAGCGTCGCTCAGTGTCGATGTAGTATCATCCCTGCCACTATGAGCGTAGTCGCCGAAGAAAAGCGCGCGGAAACCACGTCATCCAGCTATCGCTGGGTAATCATCTCCGTATGGATGACCGGTCACGTATTTGGCTTCATCGTCCTGGAGAGCCTGGGACTGCTCCTTCCCAGCATCAATAAGGAGTTTCACCTGAGCCCCATCGAGGTGGGGTTGCTGGGATCGGCCCCGAGGATCGGTACCATGGTCCTGGCCATTCCAGCCGGGTGGCTGCTGTCCCGCTACAGCCCCAAGAAACTGACCTCCGTGACCTTCGCCATCGGCACCTTGCTGATCGTGTTCCAGGGCTGGTCTCCCTTTTTCCTGCTGCTCCTCCTAAGCCGGTTTCTATTCGGGATAACCCTGGTGGCCCGGGAGCCGGCCCGGGCCCTGTTGATGAGGCAGTGGGTCCGTCCCAGAGAGATCGTAATAGTCAATTCCTTTGCCAACCTGCTCTGGGGCGTTAGCGCCATAGGGTTCATCCTAACGCCCGTAATTCTGAATCTGCTGGACGACAACTGGAGACATACCCTTTACGTCTTCGCCGTGGTCTCTATCGGCCTCGCACTGTTGTGGCAGGTACTGGGTAAAGAGCGAACTACTCCCGAATATCTGGCAGAGATGCGCTCTCAAGAGGTAAGCCCCATTACCAGCATACTGCGGTACCGGGAGCTGTGGATCATGGGAATGGGATTGATGGGAATAGGCATTACCTGGGCCTCCTTCGCCACCTTCTGGCCCACCTACATGCTGGAAAACTTCGACGTATCGATCAGCACCTCCGCGACCCTCATGGCGATCAGTGGCGGCGTCTCCGCTATTGCGGGGGTAGGGGTGGGAATTCTGGTGAGCCGGGTGGGGAAAAAGCGGTTGGTACTGTGGCTGACAGGTATTCTCCTGACCGGCACCCAGATGGCGATGCTCTGGACAGGTTCCTATGCCGCCCTGGTTTTGATATTTCTGGCCAACGGCCTGGCCTGGACCTTCTTTCCCATTACTATGAGCATCCCCTTCGAGCTTCCGAGGATCAAGCCCCGAGAGCTGGCGGTTGCCGTCACCTTCATGGAGACGGCCATCTGGGTGGGGTCCTTCATAGGCCCTCTGCTGACGGGAGCCATACAGCAGGCCACAGGAGACCTTAGGATAGCGCTTATGGTGGCCTTTACTTCGGCCCTGACCATGAGCCTGGCGGCAGTGATGCTTCCCCGGAAGTGGGACCGGGTTACCCAGGAGGCCCAACCCTAGGACGCCCAGCCTGGCACTTAGTAGCCGAAATCAACGTAACGTTCGTTCGAGTATCGTCGAGGGTCCATCCTTCCAGTACTGGAAGGACGGCGGGGGTACTGGGGGATGGCTCGGTGGGTGGCAGATCACGAGTGCATCCCTAATTCGGGACAGACATTATGACGTGGTTTTCCGCAGCCAGCTTCTACGAGCAGTTTCAATATTCTTGTTATGGGGAGTCCAGAGTCCCGACGGGTCGGGACTCTGGAGGGAGTCTGGGGGTTCCCCCAGACCTATTTCTTCCCCCTCTCCCTTGCCAAGGGAGAGGGGGACACGGGGGGTGAGGGTTTTTGAAACCAGCTAGAAATCAGCCCCCGCCATCCAGGTCCATATCGTAGAGGCGAATCACGTTGTCACGGGTAATCTTCCGCCTGATCTCCTGAGAGACCCCCCGAAAGTTACGCTCGATGTACTCATGAGACTTAGGCCAGGTGCCCTCCCAGTGGGGATAATCGTTGGCCCAGATATAGTTATCTTTGCCTATGAGGTCGGTGTTCTTCACGCCTATGGGGTCGTCCATGAAACTGGCGAAGATGTTCCTTGCGAAGTAGTCGCTGGGCTTCATATTGGGGACTTCCATGCTGGAGTCCTGCCTCATACGGTACTTGTCATCGGCCAGCCAGAAGTAGTGAGGTATCCAGCCGATGTCCATCTCCGCCAGAACGAACCGGAGGTTGGGGAACCGGTCTAGCACGCCCCAGAAAATCAGGTGTGCCAGTGTTCGCTGGCCTGCGTGGTGGAGACAGGTCTGGCTGATCCGCGCCTGTTCCATGCTGTCCTCGGGCCCGAAGCCTGTGAAGGCATGGAGGCTGATGGGCATGCCCAGGTCCTGGGCCGTCGCCCACAGGGGATCGTACATCGGGTTCTCGTAGGTGTGCCCTTCGAGGGGCCACGAGTTGATCACCACCCCCTTCAGACCCAGGGAGGCGCACCGCTTCACCTCAGCGACTGCCTCCTCAACATCGTAGATGGAGACAAGACCAAGCCCTACTAGATGCTGGGGATCATAGGAGCAGAACTGGGCCAGCCAGTCGTTGTATACCCTGAAGCAGGCCCTCTGAAAGGGGGCATCTGTGAGGCGAAAGAGGGTAAGAGCGTAGGAAGGGTACATCACCTCGGCCTCGGTGCCGTCCATCTTCATGTCCTCGAGGCGGGCCGCAGGATCGTATCCCCCGGGCCGGCCCTCCCGATAGGAAACCTCCTTTATATGGGACTCGAACTCGTCGTAGCTGTCCCTGCTGGCCCCGGCGAAGAAGGCCATAGAGGCGGTTACGTGGGGAAGGTCTTCGCAGATCCACATGTCCCCTGTTTCGCCTGGAGGGTCCTTTACTATCCTGGGGGCCCTGGCCCTGAACTCCCTGGGCAGCCCCTCGGTCCAAAGGTCTGCCGGATCGGTGACGTGGGAATCTCCGGATACGATGTTGTAGTCGGCCATCTCAAGCTCCTCAATCGTCAAGATCAGATCAATGACAGAACGATTCTCAGTATATCACCTGCCGGATTTCGACGGCCTTATATCGCAACCCGGCCCCCGTCTATAGGCAGCTCGACGCCGGTCACATAGGACGACTCGTCCGAGGCCAGATACAGCGCCCCGTAGGCGATCTCTTGAGGGGTGCCTATTCGTCCCAGGGGTATCGCCTCCAGGCTGCTCTCCCGGGCCCCGGGGTCCAGGAGCTGGGGCCTCAGCATCGCCGTTTCGATAGGCCCCGGGTGGATGGAGTTGGCCCTGATGCCGTATTTGCCGTACTGGGCCGCGGTGGCCTTGGTCAGGATGCGCACCGCCCCTTTCGAAGCGCCGTATGCAGCGCCGTCTGGGTTCCCCACCAGCCCCGCACCCGAGGACATGTTCACTATGGAGCCGCCGCCCGCCTTCTTCATCTCCGGGATGGCGTGTTTGCTGCCCAGGAACGCCCCTTTGGCGTTGACCCCCATGACCTCATCCCAGGCCTCGACGCTGGTCTCGTCCACCAGCTCCTTCCGGTAGATGCCGGCGTTGTTCACCAGCACGTTCAGCTGGTCGAACCTCTCCACCGTGGCCTGAACGGCGCGGCGCCACTCCTCTTCCACCGTCACATCCAGGCGGACGAACAGGGCCCGGCCCCCGGCGTCGTCGATCTCCCGGGCCACCCTCTGGCCTTCGTCCTCGAGGATATCCCCGATGGTGACGGAGGCCCCCTCCCGGGCAAAGAGCCTGGCTATCGCCTCGCCGATGCCTCGGGCGCCGCCACTTATCAGGGCTACCTTCCCCTCCAGCCTCATGCTGCTACTCCTATATCTCGATTGCGTGTAATAGGCTCACCAGGCACAATCCGTTCCAGGGTCAGCGGCCTTTGAGCTGCGGCCAGCTACAGTGCGATCTGACTCAGCAGCGTCTGACAGAAGGTGGCGGTGTTCACCAGGTCGGGGATAATCACATACTCCCGGACGGTGTGCATCTCGTAGGTGGACATGCCCACCACCACGCACTCGATGCCGCGGCGGCGCATGACGTTGCCATCGGTGCCGCCGCCCGATGGCTCAGGCCTGGGGGTCAGGCCCATAGACTCCAGGGTCCGGTTCACCAGGCCCAGCATCTTCTCCCTGGGGTCCAGGGTGTAGGTGTGAAACTCGATGTTGAAGCCGTCCTCTATGACCGCCTCTTTGTACTTGTCCCGCACCTGATCGAATATACCCTTGGCCTGCAGCTGTAGCAGGTCCAGAGTCTCTATGCTACGGCTGCGAAGCTCCCCGGTGAAGGAAGCGCTCTCCGGAACGGCGTTTCTCACCGTGCCGCCTGATATGGTGCCGACGTTGAAGGTGGTCTCTTCGTCCAGGCGACCCTGGGGAAGCTGATTGATGATCTCGGCCGCGATCTTGATGGCCGAGAGGCCTTTTTCGGGCTCCACGCCGGCATGGGCCGACCGGCCGGTGACCTTGACCTCGAAGCTCACGTAGGTGGGACTGGCGGAGGTAAGCTTGTTCACGGGCCCGTTGCCATCGAACACTACCGCCTCAGTGGGCTTTATCATCGAGAAGTCCATGTTTCT
>JACZVB010000164.1 GCA_022572865.1 Chloroflexota bacterium
CAGCTCCTCCAGCACGGGGGAGCGCACTCCCTGGCGCGCCTTGAGCCTGGCCTGCTCGTCCCCGGACAGGCCGTCCCATTCACGATGCCAGGCGCACACGGTCGCCGGGCCATAGACTTCGGTCAGCCCGTAGGCATGGGTGACGTGGAAACCCATGCCCTCGACGGCCTCGAGCACCGCCGGCTGCGGCGGCGCGGCGGCGGTCATGACCTCGACCCGGTGGTCGAACTTGCGTCGTTCCTGTTGCGTCGCGTGGATCAGCATGTTGAGCACGATCGGCGCGCCGCAGAAATGGGTCGCGCGCTCATCGGCGATGGCACGAAAAATCGCCCCGGCCTCGACCTTGCGCAGGCACAGATAGGTCCCCGCCAGCGCCGTGACCGCCCAGGGGAAGCACCAGCCGCTGCAATGGAACATGGGCAGGGTCCACAGGTAATTCGGATGGCTCGGCATGGACCAGGCCAGGATGTTGCCAAGGGCATTCAGGTACGCACCGCGGTGGTGATAGACCACGCCCTTGGGGTTGCCCGTGGTGCCGGAGGTGTAGTTGAGGGCCAGGGCCTGCCACTCGTCATCGGGGGGCTGCCACTGGTAGTCGGGGTCACCCTCTTCCAGAAAAGCCTCGTAGTCCATCTCCCCCAGCAGTTCGCCTCCTTCCGCCAGCTCATCGTCGATATCTATAACCAGGATGTCCCTTTCGATGCGGCCCAGGGCCTCCTTGATGACGCCGGAGAACTCCCGATCGGTGATGAGCACCCTGGCCTCGCCGTGGTCCAGTATGAAAGCTATGGCCCCGGCGTCGAGGCGAAAGTTCAAGGCGTTGAGCACGGCACCGGTCATGGGGACGCCGTAGTGACACTCCAACATTGAGGGCACGTTGGGGGCCATCACCGATACCGTGTCGCCGAGCCCGACTCCCCGCCGGGACAGCGCGCTGGCCAGCCTGCGGCATCGGGCATAGAACTCCCGGTAGCTGTAGCGCCTCTCGCCGTGCACCACCGCCGTCTGGTCTGGATAGACCGTCGCCGACCACTCTAAAAAGGTCAGGGGTGTCAAAGGCTGGAAATTGGCGGAGTTCCGGTCGAGGCCATGTTCGTAGATGCTGGCTTTTTGTGTTCTTGCGGCCATGGTGTCGGGCCCTCCTTCCATATCACGATGGGACGGAATCATAATTCGGCGGCATAGCTGGCTGGGGCACGGGCGTTTTACATAAGGTCAGCCCGGGCCCCGCGGCGGGCCAGTCCCTGGTTGGCACAAGCTACTCCTGCCCCTGGCCAGCGTCAAGCTGCATCCTTGGCCAGGATTCAATAACCCTCACCCACCCTTCGGCCCTTCGACTAAGCTCAGGACAGGCAAGCTCCCTTCGATGGCAGGCAGGACAGGCAAGCTCCCTTTGATGGCAGGCAGGACAGGCCCCCAACCCCCCCGGTCCCGACTCGGCCTCGGGATACTCCCCGTTTGGAGGAGCTTTTTAAACGGCCCACCTGTAGCCGGGGGCCTAAATAATGCGAAAGAGAACTTGGGGATCATAGGAGGGGCAAGGGGCTTTGCCCCGATGTTGTGATTCGCCCAGGCCGGGTGCTAGGATGTGTCCCGGGGCGAAAGGCGGGCGCGGAAAGCCGTAAGGAGGATAATTTGCGAAAGCAGCCGCACGGAGAATACCAGGGATATCGCACCCCGGGCATCCGCCTCATGGAGCCGTTGCTGCCCGGCGTCTCGGCATTCACGGAGGATACCGACCCCTCGGCCCTGTACCCCTACCACCTCTTCGATAAGGCCCATCTGGTGATGCTGGCCGAGGAGGACCTGATTCCTAGACAGGACGTCGCAGCCATGTTGAAGGCCCTTCGGGAGATGGAGGCCCAGGGAGTAGGGGAAGTGCGGCAGCAAGTGGGCGGCACCATGCACTCGGGAGAGCAATACCTGATACGTCGCCTGGGGGAAGAGGTGGGAGGCCGGATGCATCTGGGCCGTAGCTCCGGCGACCTGAGGGCCGTCTGGAGACGGTGCCGGCAGCGAGACTGTCTGATAGACATGATGGGGGAGATGAACGGCCTCAGGGCAGTATTACTCGAGGTTGCAGAGAAGAACCTCGACGCCGTGATGCCCGGCTACACCCATAGCCAGCATGCCCAGCCGACGACCCTGGGCCATCAGTACCTGGCCTGGGCCTGTGTCCTCGAGAGGTGTTTTCAGCGAGCTGATGTCGCTTACCGGCGGGTGAACGAAAGTCCTGCGGGGGCCGCAATCATGACCGGCTCCGATTTCCCCCTTAACCGGCACCGGACGGCTGAGCTCATGGGGTTCGACGGAGTGTTGAGGAACACCTACGATGCGATACTGAACGAGGACGTGGCCCTGGACACATTTCTCGCCGTAGCCTCGGTCCATCTGAGCCTTTCAAGATGGGCCTCGGACATCAACTTCTGGTTCACCTCCGAAGCAGGATATATCGACGTGCCCGATCGCTTCTGCGGCACCAGCAGCATCATGATGCAGAAGAAGAACCCTGACAGCCTGGAGTATGTGCGAGGTGCGGTGGCAGAGAGCATGGGAGGACTGATGACGGCCTTTGCCGTACAGAAGGCCGCCAGCGGAGACCCCACCATGGACCTCCGATATATGGACCGGGCCCTCTTCAACTCCTTTGAGATGGCCATCCGGCACCTGCGATGGTTCACGGAGCTGTTGCCTGCGATGGAGGTGAAGAGAGAGCGGATGAGGGAGATGGCAGGGGCCCACTGGGCCCAGGCCACGGATGTCGCCGGGGCCCTGGTGCGAGAGAAGGGCCTGCCCTGGCGGACCGCGCACCAGATCGTCGGGATTCTGGTAAGGTACAGCAGCGAACGAAACATCCGGCCCCAGGAGGTCACGCCGGCCCTCCTGGACGAGGCCGCGGTGGAGTATATGGGCGGACCGGTTGGATTGGGTGACGAGGCGCTGCGCCGGGCCCTTGACCCCGTAGAGTTCGTGAACCGGCGTACCCTTTATGGCGGACCATCCCCCGAGGAGTGCCTGCGCCGCCTGCCCGAGTACCAAGCTCAGTTGGAGCAGGATAAGGCCCTGGTGGAGGAGAAATCGGAGGGATTGAGTCAGGCGGCCGACAAGCTGGAGCGGGCCATCGATGCCCTTGTGGACTAGCCAGGTGAAGAAGCGATGATAATAGACGTGCACCGCCATATGTGGTCGGTCCAGGAGCGGTATCCCTCGGACTTCGCCGACCTGCCGGAGCAAGAGCTTTCACCTCCACCCGGCTTGGACTGGCGGCGGACTACCCGCGAGATGGTAGCCGAGATGGACGGGGCCGGCGTGGACGTGGCGGTGCTCATCGTGGCGGACTTCGCTTCTCGCCTGGGGGAGCCCCCCTTCAGTATAGAAGAAGAAAACCGCTTCATAGCCGAGGCCAGGGATCTGTATCCTGAGCGGATCATCGCATTCTACGGCATCGATCCTCGACGCCCCGGGGCAGCGGACCGGTTCCAGAAGGCGATAAAAGAGTGGCAGGTCTCGGGGCTAAAACTGCATCCGGCTGCCGGATACTTTCCCCACGATAGGGCCTGCTACCCTCTGTACGAGCTGTGCGAGGCCCATGACCTCACCGTGCTGTTCCACTCCGGCCCGGCAGGGTTTCACCCGAAACTGGACGGTCGGTTCTCTCACCCCCTGGAGTTCGACCAGGTGGCCACGGACTTTCCCCACCTGGGCATCATCATGGGCCACGCCGGGGGCGAGTGGTGGGAGGACTGTGTGACCATAGCTCGGAAGCACCCCAATATGTTCCTGGAATTGGCCGAGTGGCAGGCCGATCTTCGAGATAGGCCAGAGCGGGCCCTCCCGGCCGTAGACGCCATGCTCAAGACCTTAGGGAGGGAGCGAGTTGTATGGGGCAGCGACCTTCCGGGCCTGCGGGCTGTCATGTCGCTGAGGGAGTATGTGGAGCTTTTTAGAGACCTGCCCACCCTGGGCAAAGGCCACGGCCTCGCCTTCGATGAAAGTGACGTCGACGCCATTTTAGGGGGGAACGCCGCCCGAATCCTTCGGCTGTAATGACACCGAGGAGGTGAATATGAAGGTGGAATGGTTCAATCACACCGGGTTCGTGGTCAGCGATATCGAGCGCTCCCTCGAGTTCTACCGGGACCTGCTGGGCCTGAAAGAGGAGCGCAACATGATCGTGGAGGGCGAGTTCGTCTCCAAGCTGGTGGGCTACCCCGAGGCCCGGCTGCACATCGTGTACCTGGGGATGGGGGATATGAGGCACGCTGTAGAGCTGATTCAGTATCTGGAACCTGCCGGGAAGCGGGCCGCCTCCGTCCAGCGAAACGATGTGGGCGCCACCCACCTGGGGGTAATAGTTGACGACGTCGATGCATTTTACCGGCGCCTCTCGGAGGAAGGGGTTGAATTCGTAAGTCCTCCCGCATTGCGTCCCCAGGCCGAGTATCCCTGGGCCCGAAAGGTGTGTTACCTCCACGACCCCGATGGCAACTTGCTGGAGTTTATAGAGCGGTCTCCCGCTCCACCCGACGCCACCACGGTGTAGGGCGCATCTCCAGGCTGTATTGGCGAGGGGTGAGATAAATCACGGTTGCTTCCTTATAATAGGGGCCGAGAGGACGCGAGTCCTGCCCACAGGTAAAAATCGCTCCCTTTATGAACGGCAGGCGAGCTCCGATGTAAGTCGTGTCAAAGGAAAATCATGCCGCCTTCACAGGAATTCAGGATTATAGGCAGATCGTGGCCCAGGCACGACGCCCGGGAAAAGGTGCTGGGCCGCCCCATCTACGCCAGCGACTTCACCATGCCGGGTATGCTCCACGG
>JACZVB010000001.1 GCA_022572865.1 Chloroflexota bacterium
CAGTCACCAGAAAGCCAATGTGAGCATCGCCAGGGAGGGAGTGGAGGGGGCGCTTCGGGGGGGGGTGGGAGGGCTGGTCTCGGCCCCGGTAATAGCCGTGCCGACAAGCGTGGGGTACGGGGTGGGGGTCCAGGGCCTGGGGGCCCTGATGACCATGCTAAACACCTGCTCTCAGGGAGTATCCGTGGTGAACATCGATAACGGATTCGGGGCCGGCTACCTGGCGTCGATAATAAACCAGGGCCATAAATAGGCTTGGTCCCGACAAGTCCCGAGTATCGGGACAAGCTCACCACGAACGGTGGCTCCGCCCCTCTACACTTCCCGCTTTATAGAACCTTATTAAACGGTAGAGGGAAATAGGGCGCCGGCAGTCTTAACCGACCTTGCGGACCTCGAGCACCTCACCCGGGGCCAGGGCCACCCGGCGCACGCTCACCCCGAATTTCAGCAGCCAGTACCAAAGGGTTCCCTTGTTGATCCCCATCTCCTCGGCCATAGCCGGAAGCCCCATGCGGTTATACATCTCGGGCAACAGCTCTTCTAGAGGTCTATTATAACGATCCTCGACACTACGCATGAGCTTGCTTTTTCTAGTAGCCACAATATCCTCCCACCTCCTAAAGTTGGAATACATTAACACCACTCTCGAACCCTGTCAAGAGTCCCTCCAAACTTATCTCAAACCTATCTAATAGTCTTTTTGGATTCAGTTAGAACCAGTTCAACCCTGCCAATGGATACCCCAGAATGTTCTTTTTTGCCTTGACGGTGTTTTTGCCCCTTTGCTAGACTAGCGTTAGAGGCGGCGGGCCCGCGACTCTAACTTCGATCCCTGCCCCGAGATCGGTCGAAATCGGGCTACTCCACGCCCCTGAATCGCCTCCGACCTCAGATGAAGGCCAGAGATGGGTCGGTTTCATGAGGGCCGAGGGCTAAGGAAGGTGCATTAAATGGCAGTTAAAAGTGGCTTCGCTCCGGTCATGGCAACCCGGCAGAACCACGCCCTGGAGCATGCAACCATCGCGCTGATCCTCCAGCGCACGGGTGTGAACACCAAGATCGCCGGCCGGGCAGTTGCCGGCGGTTTCTACATCTACGGCAATCTACCTACGGCCGTGGTGGAGGAGGCGGCCCATGAGGCCCTGAGGCGACTTAAGGGGGGCGAGCGTGAGCTGGCCTATTCGCCCTTTTGCGGAACTAACCTCGCGGTGGCGGGGGCCCTGGCCGGTGTAGCGTCTATCCTGGCCATGGGAGGTCGAAACAGGCTCTTGAACTTCCCTAGAGTGCTTATCGCTTCCATGAGCGCTGTTCTGGCGGCCCAGCCCCTGGGCAAGCTGATACAGAAACACCTCACCACCAGCCCCGACATCCCTGATCTGGAGATAGCCGGGATATCGAAGTCGGGCCTGGGGCCCTGGGCCTCGCACAAAATCGAGACGATGCTCAGATAACCCGCCCTTTATATTCATCCGCTTCGTCCTGTAAAATCGTTAGGGATGTCCCTGTAGCTCAGTGGATTAGAGCAACTGCCTTCTAAGCAGTGGGTCGTGGGTTCGAATCCCGCCAGGGACGCCACCGCCTTAAGGGAGGCGTATGTCGCCCGAGGATCGGTTTCTGAGGGCTCTATTACGCGCAGAGTTGCGGACCTTCCATCGCCCTAGTTCGCTACATTAAGCCCCGCAGAAGTTTTTGCTACTTATCCGGACAATCTAGTGCTTAGTCCCTAAAGTATTGTGTCATTCTGAGTCCCGATACAATCGGGGCGAAGAATCTAGACCCTTCGTGGAGTTTATCCTGAGAAACGAAGGGCTCAGGGTGACAAAAAGGAACGTTATTTATCGGACTAACCACCAGCAAGGGTGTGGAACTCGAAAGGCCCCAGGGTTGGCGAAATGCACAGTGTCAGGAGGGAACTATGATCTACGAATACAGAGTCTATACCGCTGCGCCAGGAAAGATGGAGGCCCTGCACCATCGGTTTGCCACCGTAACCCTGGACCTGTTTGAGCGACACGGTTTAAAGGTAATAGGTTTCTGGGTGCCCGAAGGTAAAGAGGATGAGGAGCTTGCCTACATCCTGGCCTTCGATAGTGAGGACCGGATGAAGCAGCAATGGTCCGAGTTCAGCGCCGATCCCGAGTGGCAGGCCGCCAGGGCCGAGAGCGAAAGGGACGGGGCCCTGGTGACGGGTGTCCAGAGCACCATCTTCTACCCCACGGCCTATTCTCCTTTGAAATAGCCGCGTAACCTGCAAAGCAGCGATCTGGGAGACGAAGAAAGGGGGGAGTCCCGGTGTATCGGGACTCCCCCCTTCACTTTTCTCGGCAATCCTATGTTTTCTTTCGCATCACTTCGAACTAACGGCTAATCACCTATTCCTGTAGGAACTGCTGGTAAATCTCGGCTAGAGCGTCGAGATTGAGACCGAGCCACTTCTCGTCCACTACCACCATTCTCTCCAGGGCTATGGGAGAGGTCGGCAGAGCAGCGATCAGGTCAGCCGGCAGCGTCGACACAAAGGGCAGGGCGTCGGCGTGTATCGGCCCGTAGGTGATGTACCGGGAGATCTCAAAGCCGATCTCCGGGAATCCCATCCAGGCCAGGTACAGCTCCGCCAGATGCTTGTTAGGCGTACCCTTGGTGAGGTAGAAGACGCTGGTCTGGTTCAGGTGACCACACTCGTAGCAGTAGTAGAGGTCCTTGCCCTCGTCGGTCTGCTGGGCGTTCCAGATCCGCCCGTTCCACGCCGAGCACATGTCCAGCTCGCCGCTGATGAGGAGCTGCGGGCAGTCGGTCCCACCGTGCCACCACACCTGGATATCGGGTTTGATCACCCGCAGGTGCGCCATGGACTCGGCAACCTGCGCATCGGTCAAAGCGGCAATGCCTGCCTTGAGCTCACTGCTTTCCAGAATCTCGGGGTGCAAAGCAAACTGGGCAAAGAAGAGATTCTCGTTAGGCCGGTCTCCCAGAGACCGCCGGCCGGGGAAGTTCTCCACGTCCCAGAAGTCCGCCCAGCTCTTGGGCGCTCCCTCATGATTGGGGAAGCTCGTCAGGCTGTAGGCCAGGCCGGTGGACCACAGGATGCCGGCGCCGCCGGTCCACTCCGTCTTGGCAACCTCAGGCCAGCCGTCCAGGTAGCCGTTGTGGTAGGCGGGGGTCAGAACTTCCAGGTCACCCGTGGGTCCCAACTGGTACACGGCCCGGGTGCCGGAGTCAACTACGTCCCAGGTCACGTTCCCGGTCTCAGACTGTGCGCGAATCTTCGCGTACTCCACCGGGCTGTCTTCGATGATCTCGATGTTGAACTTCGCGGTGAAGGGGATCATGACGCCCTGGCGAATCGCCGCCTGCCATGCGCCGCCCCAGCTAACTTCCGTAAAGCTCTCACCGTTGTGGTGCTGTAAGGCTTCCTCGATCTCTTCGAGGGTAGCCGGGTTCTCCGCCGTCCACTCATCTTCCGTCCTTATTGTGGCCACCGCCGGCATTGCCGTAGGCGCAGGCGCTGCAGGCACCGCCGTGGGCGCAGGCGCTGCAGGCACTGCCGTAGGCACAGGAATCAGTGTAGGCACGTCGTCCTCGCCGCAGGCCGCAGCTATAAGCACCAGCAACAGCACTAGGCTGAGTAAGCCTACGATGGCCCGGCGCCTGGTTATCCTAATCATTTTAGATCTCATACATCCTCCTAGCTTTCCCTAGGCTCAGGACCACACAGGTCCTGACTCAAACTATCCATCCTATCCGGAGCACTATTGCAAGCTACATAGGCAAACTCCCATTTTTAGGATTTCAGAGATTGTAATAAGGCATTTACACTTTGTCAATGCGCTCTGCATAAATCAGTGGCACTATTTCCGCATTGTCTCCCCTCGTAGTTCCAATACCTGAATGATGAGTCGGGGTCAGAATGCTTGGAGAGACTGCGGCCTTGATGCTATACTCCCTCAGAATCTCAAGGAACCCTGCCGTTGAGTAAACGGGGAGGGAATCATACCTAACGGAGGTCAGGCCATTGCGAGAGAACCCTAATTTACCATTCACCACGGATGAATACCGGGGCCGGTTGGACCAGGTCCGAAAGGCTATGGATCGGGATGGGCTGGACGGCCTAATGGTCCATTCTCCAGAGAGCATCTACTACCTCACAGGCTACCATAGCGTCGGCTATTTCACCTATACAGTCCTGGTCCTCTCGGCTACGGGTGGGGCCACTATTGTGATACGAGACCTTATGAAGAAGATGGCCGAGGCCACCTCCTGGGTGGAGGATGTTCAGACCTGGACCGACCTTCAGGACCCCATTGTTACTACTAGAAACGCACTAGAGCACCAAAAGATTCTTGGAAGGTCAGTTGGATACGACCAGCAGGCCTGGTTTTACAACATCGGACATCACAAGGCCCTGGTGGAGATGTGCGCCGATACCACCTTTAAGGAGTCGGCAGGACTTGTAGAGGCGGTGCGCAGGGTCAAGTCTCCTCAGGAAATCGAGTATATCAGGCAGGCGGGTAAAACTTGTGATGCGGCCATGGAGGGCTGTGTCAACGCTATAGCAGAAGGGGTCACGGAGAACGATGTGGCCGCCGCCACCTACTACAGCTCCATCAAGGCAGGGAGTGAATATCTGGGACATGCCATGCTCATAGCCACTGGCAAGAGGGGCGGCCTGGGCTTTACCACCTGGGATCGAACCCCCATCCACAGTGGAGACCTGCTGTTTCTGGAGATGGGCGGCACCTATACGCGCTACAACGCCTGCCTCTCCAGGGGAGTTGTCGTCGGCAAACCATCGGACATGGTCAAGCGGCTGTGTGACGCCTCCCGAGGTGCGCTGGAGCGGGCCACGGAGGCCCTGAAGCCCGGGGCCACTTCAGCCGAGGTGGACCGTGCCGCCAGGGGTTATATAGAGAAGCAAGGACTTAGTGAACACTTCAGACATCGGTGTGGTTATCTCATCGGGATAGGCTTTCCACCCGACTGGGGCGAGGGGCGGATCATGAGCATCATCGAAAACGACGAGACCCCCCTGGAGCCAGGCCTGGTCTTCCACCTGGTGCCCGACCTCAAGATAGACGGTGAGATAGGAGTCATCTACAGCGATACTGTTCTGGTCACCGAGACCGGACACGAGCTGCTGACCAATTACCCCAGGGACCTGGTGATAAAGTAGCCCCGAGGAGGAGAGAGCATGATCTACGAGTACCGGTATTACAACATTAAAGAGGGCATGATAGCCGACTGCCATCGAGTCTTTCAGCAGACGCTAATCCCCCTCTTTAACAAACTCAACATCAAGACCATAGCCTTCTGGGAGCCCCAGGACTCCGACGGCCGCACCTTCATCTATCTCCTGGGGTTCCAGGACGCCGCCGCAAGGGAGAAGGCCTGGGCGGATTTCGCCGGCTCGCCAGAGTGGAAGAAGACGGTTGCGGACCTGGGAGACAACGCCCCCTGGGAAAGCACTCAGTCCACGGTGCTGGTGCCCACCAGCTACTCACCCCAACCCTGACCCGGTCGCCCAGGGGCCCGGCCTAGTTCAGGCTGAGGCCATAGAGCCGGGCGGCGTTTCCTCCCACCATCAACGCCGTCTCCTCATAAGGAATGCCACGGAAGGTCTCTGCGATCACCTCCCGAGAGTGGGGAAAGGTGCCTTCGTCGTGGGGGTAGTCGCTGCCCCACATCAGGCATTCCACCCCGGTGTAGTCCCGGTTTCGCAGGCCTACGGGGTCCTCCCCGAAGGTAGCGAGGCCCTGCCGCTTGAAGAACTCGCTGGGCTGCAACTCGAGCTTAGGCCTGTGCCACATGTGCCGCTTCCGGTACAGCTCGTCCAGGGCATACAGAAGCCAGGCCAGCCACCCTATTCCGCCCTCGACCAGCACAAATCGCAGCTTAGGGTGGCGTTGCAGCGCCCCGGAGGCCACCAGCATGGTTAGGGGACTCATAGCATCTGCCATGCCCAGAGCCATGATGGTGAGGTCCTGCCCCCAGCCCTCCTCCTCGCCCAACCCCTCCGTATTGCGGTCCGTGCTGGTGAAGACGTGAAAATTCAGGGGCACTCCCAGCTCTTCCACCGCCGCCCAGAAGGGATGGTACTCGGGCCTATCGTAGGGGTGGTCCGGCATAGCCACGGGCACTGAAAGAGACCGGTATCCGATGCCGACGGCCCTCTTTGCCTCCTCGATGGCAGCCCCAACATCGATCATAGGAATAACCGCCGCTGGTATGAACACCTCTGGATGTCCGCCGAAGATCTCTAGCTGCCAGTCGTTGTAGACTCGGGCCGAAGCCGCCTGGTATCCCTGGTCAGGCGAGGCGTAGATGTGAAAGATGCTGTTGGGATAGATCACCTCGGCGCTGACTCCGTCCAGGCCAAGGTCTGCCAGCCTCAATGCAACGTCGGCGCCCCCGCCACGATCGTCTCTGAACTCCCGGCGCCTGTCTTCATCCGTCAAACGGGTCTCCACCAGGTCCAGCCTGATGGGGGACTGGCCATCGTACAGAATATACCTGCCGCCGTTCATTTCCACGGTATGGGGGACTTTATCGTGATATTTTTTCGGCAGCCTCTGGTACAGCTCCTCCGGCTCTTGTACGTGGGAATCAGCCGAGATTATCTTATAGCCTGCCATATCTACACCCCTAAAGCCGTACTATAAGCACCGGGCCGGGTCTACAATCAAGCCACAGGGCCCGGGTACTCGATTGCAACACCACCATTCCTCTATCTTCGCTAGTATCCTTTATCTTCGCTAGTGCCTAGCAGCCGAAATCAGCGTAACGTTCGGTCGAGTGTCGTCGGAAGTGCAGAGGGGCGGAGCCCCTTTGCCGGGGGCTTGGGGGTATCCCCCAAACCTGATTTCTTCCCCCTTCCAGAAAAGGAAGGGGGATACAGGGGGATGGTTCGATGCGTGGTAGGTCACGAGTGCATCCCCAATGCGGGGCAGACCTTATGGCGCGGTTTTCCACAAGCAAGCACAGTATCCTTCGAAGGCGCCCACCTACCGGGCCTCCCTGCGGGCTATCCAGCGGGGCTGGTCGCAGATATGGCCCAGGAACTCCATGACGGTGTGGGCCGCCAGGTATGAGGTGATGCCGGTTCCTACGTCGAGCTGCGGGTTTACCTCGCACAGGTCGAAGCCGATGATATCAGTGTGCTCGGCCAGGGCACTAAGGGTCTTGCTCAGCTCGTCGTACATCATGCCGTTGGGCTCCGCGGAGACGCACCCGGGGACCAGGGTCATGTCCAGAACATCGATGTCTATGGTGACGTAGCATTTAGCGTTGGCGGGAAGCTGCTCCACCAGGTTGGCAATACCGATGTCCCGGTATTCCTCCATGGTGATCACCTTATTACCGTCGCTGATGGATTCATCCATCAAGACCTTGGAGTTACGCAGGCTGCGGATACCTACCTGATGGATACTCTTGACGTGGTCCATGTGGAACATATGGCGTACCGAGTGACCGTTGGTGTACAGAAAGCCGTGTTGGAAGGGTGCATAATCGAGGTGAGCATCGAAGTGAAAGACGTGTAAAGGCTCGTCGTAAGCGCGGACGATGGGGGCGGTTATGGCGTGGTCTCCGCCCAGCACCACAGGCATTGCGCCTTTATCCAGGACCCCGCGTGTCAAAGCGGTGATATTGTGCCAGGTATCTTCCGCGTTGGTCGGAAGGACACTGGCATCGCCTACATCCGCGATACGCTGGTTTTGGAGCTCATAAGTCAGGTACTCCTTCTTGTCCTCGGGGTTGTAGAAACCCTGGTCGCTAAACCTCATGGAGTGCTCCCGTATGCTCCGTGGCCCGAAACGAGCGCCTGCCATGAAGGGCGAGCCTTCGTCGGTAGGACAGCCGAAGACAGCTATGTCCGCCTCCAACTGGTCCAGATCGGTGACTATCTTCGACCGAAGGAAGGATGGTATCCCGGATATTGGCCAGACCCGGGCCCCTCTCATGACATTACCCTGTGGCATGCTATGTCCTTTCTGAACTGATTATCGGAGTGGTGTTAGTTGACGCTGAAGCCGTAAAGCTTGGCTGCGTTGGTACTGATTATCTTCTTCTTGTCTTCTTCGCTCACCCCGGCGAACTGTCTCTCGATAGCCTCCCGGGAGTGGGGCCAGGTGCCCTCGTGATGGGGATAGTCGTTGCCCCAAAGCAGGCAATCCACGCCGGTGTACTGGCGGTTGTGCAGGCCCACCGCGTCCTCGCCGAAGGTGACGTGTCCCTGGCGTTTGAAATACTCGCTGGGGTTCATATCCAGCTTGGGCCGCACCCACATGTGATGCTTCTGATACCCTTCGTCGACGGCTATCAGGTTCCAGGCCACCCAGCCGATGCCCGATTCGACTATGACGAAATTCAACTTGGGATGGTTCATCAGCACACCCGAGGCGCAAAGGTAGGTCAGGACATCGATTCCGTCCACCAATGCCCCCATGACATAGTTGATGACCGCGCCCCCGGGCCCCCGCTCGATTCGGGGGTCACGTCCGCTGCTGATGTGGAAGTTCAGCGGCAGGCCCACTTCTTCCACCGACGACCACAGAGGCTCGTACTCGGGGCGGTTGTATGGCAGGGAAGGTTTGCT
This sequence comes from Chloroflexota bacterium, assembly GCA_022572865.1. The sequence goes on from JACZVB010000001.1 coordinate 8,594, forward strand.
GGGCACGAAGAGGGAGCCCAGCCCCATTTTAGCCACACGGTAGATCTCTTTAATGCCGGCTTCGATGTCCAGCACGGGGATGAGGGCCGCCAGGGCGAAACGGTCGGGGTAGGGGCCAAATAGCTCGGCGACCCAGTCGTTGTAGACCCTAGCTGAAGCGATCTGGAATTCGGCGTCGGTGGAGGCCGTAAGCTCCAGGCCGTAGTTGGGATAGATCACCTCGGCCGCTACGCCGTCCTGGTCCTGGGCCTTTATGCGATAGTCGGGGTCCCATCCCTCCTTGGTCGCCCGCTCCCGAAGCAGGTCGTCCTCGTTCATCTCATCCTGGCCCAGGTATCTCTTCCTAGGCCTGAGGCCGTCCCGAAGCTCTATCTCCTTACCATCGACTACCTTCCTATGAGGGGCCCTGTCGCGGAACCGTTCCGGCAGCCGCTCTTGCCACATCTCAGGGGGCTCGTCTACGTGGGAATCCGCCGATATCAGCTTGTAGTCGATCATCTCGCGCTCCTTGAGGAATGAGGGTCTGGTGTCCGCCCCCAGACCGGGATGTCTAATTCTATCCCATGACCCCCTGGCTCCTCAACCTGGCTATCTCATCGCTGCTCAATCCTCCTACCTGGGAAAGCACCTCGTCGGTATGCTGTCCCAGTTCCGGGGCGGCAGATATGGTCGAGGTAGGTGTGCCGGAGAACTGGAGGGGAATGCCGGCCACTTTCATCTTACCCCTTTTGGGATGCTCTATCTCCGTTATGTAGCGATTGGCCGTGGCCTGAGGGTCCTGGGCCAGCTCCGCAGGGGAGTTGACCGGGGAGTAGGCCATGCTCAGCCCCGCCTCTTGCAAGTCCTTCAGCCAGTTGGCCAGGGTCTTTTGGGCAAATATCTCATCCAGTGTCGCATACAGCTCCTGCCGGTTTGCACTCCTGGCCCCGGCGTCGGCGTATCGAGGGTCATCGGTCAGGTCCGGGGCGTCGATGGCCCGGCAGAACTCACCCCACCAGCGGTCTGGATCGGGCTCGCAGAACATGATCCACCTGCCATCGGAGCACTTATACCAGTTGTACAGGGCGTTGGAGGCCTCAGCCCGGTCGAGCCTGGGAGCCAGGGGCGAGCCCTCCCCCTCAGGTAAGGACATGTCGGGGAACACTTCGTGCCAGAGGGCATAGTTCACGGCCCCGTGCTGGAAGTGGATGGCGCTCCCCAGGAGGGAGCCCTCCACCTTCTGGCCCTTGCCGGTCCGCTCCCGGGACACCAGGGCCGCCAGAAGGCCGTAGACCATTACCGTCGAGGTGGTCTGGTCGAAGAGGCCGCCTTCCAGAAGAATCGGGGCGTCCGTCGTGCCGCCGCTGATGTTGGCGGTGAACCCGCTTCTGGCCTGTATAAGGGCCTCGAAGGCCCTTCGCCCCTTCTCGGGCCCCTGGGGCCCGTAGCTGCCCACCGAGGCGTATACGAGTCGTGGGTTGCGGGCCCCGAGGATGTCGTAACCGGCGCCAAGCCGGTCCAGCAGGGCCTCAGGGTAATTGGAGACGAATACGTCGGACTTCTCCACCAGCCGGTAGAAGGCCTGCTTCCCTTCTTCCTGCTTGAGGTCCAGGGCGATGCTCTTCTTGTTGCGGTTGATCGCCTCGAACCAGAAGCCTCCCATGGAGCGGAACGGGTCACCGCCATCGGGCCTCTCCACCTTTATCACCTCGGCCCCCAGGTCTCCCAAGATGTAGCCTATGGGCGGCCCCACGTGGATCACTGAAAGCTCTATCACCCTGATTCCTTCTAAAGGACCTGACATCTTCTTCCTCCCCGAGTAACAACTCGATGACTATGGCACAAGGCCCCTTCTAGAATTCGGCAATGGCCGGTATCTTGCCGGCCCAGGACCTCGCCTGCTCCAGGGCGGCCGAGACCCTCAGCACCGTCAGGTCCTCCCCCCACCGCCCCACCACCTGCAGCCCGATGGGCAGGCCATCGGGAGAGAAGCCGCAGGGCACGCTGGCCGCGGGATTTCCCGTCAGGTTGAAGGTGGCGGTAAAGGGGGCTGCGCCCCACAGCTTTGCAACCTCTCTATCCGCAATAACCGCTGGCCGCTGCCGCAGGGGAAAGGCCGGAACCGCCGTTGCGGGGGTGACCAGGAGGTCGTACCTATCGAAGAAGTCCTGCATCCTGGCCCGGAACCTCCACAACCTGCGCAGGGCCTGGGCATACTGTGCTCCGGTAATCTTCTGGCCATGCTCCAGGGTGGACTTGACGTACCTCATCAGCTTACCGGCATCTCCATCCAGCAGATGGCCCTTATCGGCGTAGGTATCGGCGAGAACGATGGTCGCGAATATCTCGAAGGGCTCGCCGCAATCGGGCGTCGCCTCTTCCACGTGGCAACCCATCTCTTCCAGGAGGCCCACGGCCGATCGAGTGATGGACAGTACCTCCTGGTCCACGGCGGCGAAGCCCAGGTCGGGGCTCCACCCCACCCTCAGCCCCTTGACCTCGCCATCGAGGGCCGAGAGGAAGTCGGGGGGCGCTTCCCTGATGGACAGGCTGTCCCGGGGGTCGCGGCCCGCCACCACGTTTAGCATAAGGGCGGCATCCCTGACGGTCCGGGACATGGGGCCCGCGTCGGAGAAAAGGGCCCATCCGTCGTCTCCGGCCGGCACCCTGCCGTGGGTGGCCTTCATGCCGAATACACCGCAATAGGCCGCCGGCACCCGTATGGACCCGCCGCCGTCGGTGCCCACGGCCAGGGGACAGAGGCCCGCGGCCAGTGCCGCCGCCGAGCCACCGCTGGAGCCGCCGCTGGTCCGGGTGGTGTCCCACGGGTTACAGCAGTCCTCGCCAAGACGGTTCTCCGTGGTGTTGGACTGGCCAAACTCCGGCGTGTTGGTCTTGCCGAGAATGATCGCCCCGGCCCGGCGAAGCCTCTCCACTATGATAGAGTCCTCATCAGGCACGAAATCTTCATAAACGAGGGATCCGTAGGTGGTCCGGATTCCCTGGGTCTCCTCCAGGTCTTTGACGGCTATGGGGACCCCGTGAAGGGGAGGCAGGTTGCCATCCCCACCCAGGGCCTGCTCCGCTTCTCGGGCCGCCTGAATCGCCTCCTCTGCAGTCACGGTGAGGAAGGCGTTTAGCCTGGGGTTGAGGGCCTCGATACGCCGAAGGTATGTCTCCGCCACCTCTACCGGCGACACCTGCCTGGTCTTTATGAGGCCCGCCAACTCCGTAGCATCAGTGTAGGCAATTGAATTCTTAGACACAGGGACTTCCTCGCTCTATCAACGGGTCAACCGGATGTGACGCCTGGAAACTTTATGTAAAAGCATAGACTTATGTAAAGTGTTAGGCGTGGGCCCTGCCCAAATCGCCTTGTCCGGGGTCTCATAGACCTCATTCAGCTTAAGGGTGGCGCCGTTAGCCCCGAAAGCCCCCAGGCGTCGCCCTGCAACTTCTTGGCCTTGTTGCCAGCCATCTCCAGGCTGCCCAGGCCACTTTCGTCCTTTCTCAGCGCTATGGCCCGGTCTCCATACCTGGGCTCCAGGCACTCTTCCCGCAGGCCGGGGGACTCAATTATGTGCCCATAAACGCCCACAGCTATGGTTTTCGCCCCACCCCCCGGCCCTGACGGGTCAGGGCACTAATCCGTCAGGCCTGTATTCAATAATTCCAATCTTCTTCCAAACAGGCGTCGATGATTGTCTTACGTATAGCATTAGCACTTTTTAACGATGATCCGGCCCACAGGTGCACCTTTACGACTGACGCTGCTTCCGGGCAGGCTCCCACAGGAACCTGAGCTATCATCGGGGGCGGAGAAACTCGGCCTTTCACAGGTAAAAAGGGCAAAATTAGTACAGCTGGTGCTACGGGGCTGGGAAATTTTATCGGTGGCTAATTCAGCGTCAGAAGGAAGGCGACCAGGTCGTCGATCTGATCGGGAGTCAGCGTATCGGCGAAGGTCTGGGGCATCAGCCCATCGGGGAATCCCTCCACCACAAAGGCGCCGGTGTCCAGTATGGACTCCCTGAGATATTCCCCGGCACTCTTGCCCGGGACCCTCGTCGCTGCCGCGGTGGCTATCCCCTGCCAGGTCGGGCCTAGGCCTGTGCTTCCATCCAGGGAGTGGCAAACGGAGCAGCCGATAGGTTGGGCGCTGGTATATATATCGGGGGGGCCGGTAGGAGTGGGGGTTGGCTGGGCCGGAACGGGAGTCGATGTAGAAGTGGGAGTTGGCTGAGCCACGACGGGAGTCGAAGTAGGAGTGGGGACAGGCTGAGGCTCAGCCGGAGCGGCGGTCGACGTAGGAGTAGGAACAGGCGCTGGCCTGGCAGTCGCCCCGTCACCGCCACCACAGGCCGCTACCGTCAGGGCGAGCGCCAACCAAAACGCTAGAAACAAAAAGGGGAGTGATGCGCGTTTCATAGACTCAATTATAGGATTAGCATTGGGCTAGCGTCAATAACGCCGGACAATCCTATCTCACCGTTCATCCAATTTGAAACGGTTCAGACCCGCATCTATAATGGTTTCATCGATATGCCGCAGAAGAAGCTAAAGGCCTCCATTTTCATAACCTGCCTGGTGGACCAGTTTTTCCCCCAGGTTGGAGAGGCGATGGTGCAGGTCCTGCGGCGGGCCGGCGTGGAGTTGGACTTCCCCCAGGCACAGACATGCTGTGGCCAGCCGGCCTTCAACGCTGGCTACAGGCGTCAGGCCCGGGACCTGGCCCGCCGGTTTATCTCCATCTTCGACGGCGACTCCTACATCGTGGCGCCCTCGGGCTCCTGCGTAGCCATGGTCAAAGTGTACTACCCGGAGCTGTTCGAGGATGAACCCGACACTCTGGAGCGGGCCAAGCATCTCTCCTCTCGGGTCCACGAGTTCTCGGAGTTCCTGGTCCGGGTGGTTGGCATCGATGATGTCGGCGCATCCTTTCCAGGCCCGGTCACCTATCACCCCTCCTGCCACCTACTGCGGGAGTTGGGAGTTAAATCGGAGCCGAAGGCCCTGATGAGCAAGGTCAGGGGCATCGAGGTGCGAGAGCTGAAGGATGAGACCCAGTGCTGCGGCTTTGGGGGCAGCTTCTCGATTAAGTATCCCGACATATCCGGCGCCATTCTCCAGAGCAAGATAGACAATATCAGAAACAGCGGGGCCAGCGTTGTGGTCTCCAGCGACTCGGGCTGCCTCATGCACATCGCCGGGGGACTTAGCCGTCACAAGGTCCCCGTGCGTGCAATACACCTAGCAGAGCTTCTGGCTTCGCGGGAATAACGACTCGACGGACCTACCCCATGGAAATAAAGACAAGAGATTTTGTCCGGGCCTCTCGCAAGGCCATAGGAGACCCCCGCCTTCAGCAGGCCGTCCGCAGGGCCACTACAAATCTGCTCAACGGAAGGGACCAGGCCGTCTCTGAGGTCGATGACTGGGAGGACCTCAGGGATCAGGCCCGTGCCATCAAAGAGAGGACCATCGAGAGGCTGGATGAGTACCTGGCACTGCTGGCAGACTCGGTGACCCGGGCCGGGGGTGTGGTCTTCTGGGCTAAGACGGCGGAAGAGGCCAACGACTATATCATCTCCCTGGCCAGGGAAAGGGGTGTAAAGACCATAGTCAAGGGCAAGTCCATGGTCACCGAGGAGACGGGCCTGAACCACCGGCTGGAGGAGGCGGGAATCAAGCCCATCGAGACCGACCTGGGGGAGTATGTCATCCAGATGGCCGGCGAAACCCCCTTCCACATCATCGCTCCAGCCATTCACAAGACCCGGGAGGACTTCGGCCAACTGTTCGCCGAAAAGCTGGGTGTGGAGTACGAAGATGACCCCGAGAAGCTGACCCGGATCGCCCGGGTGGCCCTGCGGGAGAAGTTCTTTCGCGCAGATATGGGGGTCACGGGGGCCAACTTCGGCGTGGCCGAGACCGGGACCATAGTCCTGGTGGAGAACGAGGGCAACCAGCGCCTTTCCACCTCTCTGCCCCCCCTCCACGTGGCCGTAATGGGAATGGAAAGGGTAGTCCCCACCCTGGAAGACCTGTCGGTCTTCTTGACCCTGCTTCCACGCAGCGCCACTGGCCAGAAGGCCAGCAGCTACGTCTCCTTCATCACCGGCCCCCGGGGCCCGGGCGAGACCGACGGCCCCGAGGAGTTCCACCTGGTGATCCTGGATAACGGGCGCTCTCGCATTTTGAAAAAAGAGGGGATGCGGGAGTCCCTCTACTGCATCCGCTGCGCCGCCTGCCTCAACGTCTGCCCCATCTACAACAAGGTCGGTGGGCACGCCTACGGCTGGGTCTACTCCGGCCCCATCGGCGCAATCATCACACCCCAGTTGGTAGGCCTCGACAAGACCAGGGACCTGCCGGCGGCATCGACCCTGTGCGGCGCATGCCGTGACATCTGCCCCGTGAAGATCGACATCCCTCGAATGCTCCTCAGCTTGCGTCACCAGGCGTCGGAGCCCGACGAGGAGCAAATGAAAACGGGCCTGAGGCCCAACCGTTGGGAGCGGGCCGTCGTTAGCCTGTGGGCACGGGGCATGAAGAGCCCCTGGGCCTACGGCCTCGGCCTGCGATTGGGAAGGCTGCTTCAAAGGGCCTACGTCAAGGACGGCAGGATAACCCGGCTGCCCTTCTTCCTCTCCCGCTGGACCCGGCACCGGGATTTTCCTCCTCTCGCTTCGAAATCCTTCAGGACCATCTGGAAGGAGCGGCTTTCAAGAGATGTCGACCGGTAGCCAGCACGAGTTTCTTCAAACGGTGAGGCGAAGCCTGGGGCGACCGGGCCCCACGCCCCTCATCGACGTGGAGCGGTTGTTTGGCCCCGTAGAGTCGCGAGGCGGCCCTGTAAGCCTCGAATCAAGGGCCGAAAGCCTGACGGGAAACGAGCTCCGCATACTGATCGACAGGTTCGAGAAGGAGCTGACCCTGGTCCAGGGCCAGGTGGCCCGACTCGGAAGCCGTGAAGCCCTGGAGCCGTATCTCCAGGACCTGGTCGAGTCCCACAAGGTCAAGAAGGTGGTCAGGTGGGACACGCCCCTGCTGGCGGAGTTGGACCAGTTTCTCCAGGGGCTAGAGGTCACTGTGACGCCCGTAAAGGCAATGAGAAAGGGCCAGAGGAACACGGAACGCCTTCGGAACGCCCTCATCGAGGCGGACCTGGGCCTGACCGAGGCAGACTACGCCATCGCCGATACCGGGACCCTGGTGCTCCTGGCCCGGGGCAACCAGAGCCGGCTGGTCTCGGTCCTGCCCCCCGTCCACGTGGCCCTGGTGAGGCCCGAGACCCTGGTGCCCAGCATGTCAGACCTGCTGCCGGTGCTGGGGGCCGAGGCCCGGGAGAAGGACGGCAAGATGAGCAGCGCCGTCACCTTCATCACGGGGCCCAGCCGCACAGCCGACATCGAGACCATCAGGGTCGTCGGCATCCACGGGCCAATAGAGCTTCACGCGGCCATTTTGGAATATCTGTAAAGAAGCTAAGGTGTGGTGGGAGTGGGCTGACTTAGTGGTACTCGCAATTAGCGAATGAATCGTATTAACTATGAAACGATATTGCGGCATAGCGCCACAGGCTGGATAGCCCCATGCTATAATTTAGTTCTTGATCGCATAATGCAAGGAGAGTCCCATGGCGAGCAGGAAGAAAGAACCTCCATCAAAAATATCCTTTGAATTCGTGGAAAGCAAGTTCCACAGAAACATACACGTAGATGGTGCTTGGGGTGGATTAACGCATCGTGGCAGCATCTTTATGGCAGTGTATAGTGAGACGCCTGCCATACCCAAAAAGGTAACTCATTACATTGAAGGGCTTAGGCTCGGCGCAGAAACTAAAAGGGAAGTAGGCAGCAGCGACGTTATTAGAGAGTTAGAGGCCACGCTAATAATGAATTTAAATACTGCCAGAATCATAAGGGATTGGCTCACCGATAAAATCGACGCAACTCAGAAAGCAATCATCTCCTCAACGGAGTTACAAACGAAAGGGGTCGAAGGTGGTGACACAGCAAAAAACTGAGGGAACGAGTCGAGAACTACAGGTCACTAAACCAAACCTAGGGGGGACACTGGCGCTGTATTACCCAGCTTTGGATGCTTCATTTGGAACAAACATCGAAATGCTCCCTCAGTGGTCGGGATTAGGGGATACAAACGAGTCCCGCCGGAACATCCAACAAGAATTTAAGCGCGTAAAAGAGCAGTGGATAAGTGAAACTAGGCACGAGTCGATAACGACACGAATGATGATGCATCCATGTTTTGGCAGGATAGCCGCGATGGGTTACAGCATCGTTCCATCAGTATTTGAAGAGTTGGCAGAGAGACCTAGTGTCAGATGGTTTCCTATTCTGCACGCAATAACCGGTATTTCACCGATGGTCCCGGAACAGGCAAGAGGAGACGTCCAGCAAATGGCAAACGCTTGGCTGGAATGGCGGGACATTTTCTCTTACCAGCAGATGGCAAATGCTTGGCTTGACTGGCGCGACGAGTCCTCATAGTAGTGTTTCCATGCCTATAAACGATGAGGAGTGGGTCAGGGGTACATTCCCAAGACTGGGATGGTTTGAGATTACCAGCCAAGCAGATGGTCTCTATAAATGCGTTGCATAGGCTGTAAACGATACCCGACACTGGTGGGAACCTCATGACTTTCTATATTGGCCAGCTGAGTCTCTCATGGGCTATGGCATAGAAATCTATGAGGCAATGTTTAGGGGCCTTGGGTATGAAGAATGTGATTCACAGGCCCTGGAAGAGGAAG
>JACZVB010000165.1 GCA_022572865.1 Chloroflexota bacterium
TATTGAGGCCGTCTAATAAGCTTCTCGAAAAGGAAAGTGCCCCGGACTTGTCCCTATACTTGGGACTCGGCATCGGGCGTTTGGGGACCTGTCCTGAGCTTGTCCCGATACTCGGGCCTTGTCGAAGTGTTCCGTCGAAGGGCCTGTCCTGAGCGAAGTCGAAGGGATGGCCGAAAGCGCTATTAAACCCTCTCGCCTACTCCTTGGCAATCCCAGGCCCAAAATACCGGTCATCCTGAGCCTGTACTGAGCTGGTCGAAGTGCCTGTCGAAGGACTCTCCGCTAACCCTACTCCCTGGGCAATCCCAGGCCCCGGGTGGCGACGATGCGTCGCTGTATCTCCGACGTACCGCTCTGGATTGTGTCCGCTATCGACTTCAGGTAATTGTTCTCTATGAACCCGTGGAGCGGCGCCCCCTTAGACCCGGGTATCATCTGCCCGTAAAGGCCCAGGATCTGCATCGCGGTCTGGAAGGTGCGTTGTTCTATCTCGGTCCCAAACATCTTGCCCATGGAGGCCTCTTTGTTGGGCACTTCTCCCTTGCTCTGAAGCCAGGCGATCTGGTAGGACAACATGTAGGAGACCTCGACGTTGACGGCCATCTCGGCAAGCTTGTTCCGAACTGTCGGCACCTGTATCAGGCTCTTGCCGTTGACCCGGGTCTCCGAGGCGAACTTTACCGTCTCGTCCAGTGCGCGGCGAGATACGGCAGCGTACTCCACCCCTGACCGCTCGAAGTCCAGCAGGGTCATCCCGGCGTACCAGCCCCGGTTCACCTCACCCACCACGTTCCCCTCGGGGACACGCACGTTGTCGAAGAAGACCTCGTTGAAGACGTGGCCGTTGGTCATGTCGATGATGGGCCGCACCGAAACGCCGGGTGTCTTCATATCGACCAGCAGCATGGTGATGCCCCGGTGCTTGGGCGCATCGGGGTCAGTGCGGGCCAGAAGCAGTATCCAGTCGGCGAAGTGGGCCTGGCTGGTCCATATCTTCTGGCCGTTGATGACCCACTCGTCCCCCTCCAGAACGGCCCGGGTGCTCAGCGAGGCCAGGTCGGACCCCGCCTCGGGCTCGGAGTAGCCCTGACACCAGACCACCTCTCCCCGGGCGATTCCGCCAATGTGCTGCTTCTTCTGCTCCTCGGTGCCGTGGACCATGATGGCCGGGCCTATATAGCCTATCCCCTCGCCATCCCGGCCCGGAGCGTGGGCGTAGGACCACTCGTCGGTGAAGATCACCTGCTGCATTACCGTGGCGTCGTTGCCCCCGTACTCCTTGGGCCAGGACAGGGCAAGCCAGCCCTTTTCGGCGATCTTTTTTCTCATACCCATCTCTATAGCCCACCACTCCTCGCTCCCCGCCACCACGTTCAGGTCTTCCTTCCAATCCTTCTTGAGGAAATCTTTTACTTCCTGCCTGAAGGCCGTCTCTTCTGGTGTGAACTCAAACCTCATGTGCACCCTCCTTGCTTGGGAAAAACCTCTCCAATGATACTTCCCTCCGCTGCCTCGGGGCAAGCCTCTATACAGGCTCCAGGAAGCCCCTTACCATCCGGCGGCATAGCCGTCCCGACGGGGGTCGGCGGCACCGAACAGGACACCCGATGAGGGGTCCCGGCGTATCATCACCTCGCTCCCCGACGCTCCCCAGTCCTCCAGTATCTCCAGGGTGTGGCCTCGGGCCTTCAGCTCTCTCTGTACATCATCAGGAACCCGTCCCTCCAGCTGAAGGCAGTCTTCCATCTCCCTGGGCTCCGTCGATTCGGTCTGATTTTGCAGATGTCGCCACCGGGGGGCCTCTACAGCTTCGGAAACCGTCATGCCGAAGTCCAGCACGTGGGTTATCACCTGAAGATTGGTCTGGACCTGGGTATCGGCGCCCGGGGTGCCGCAGACCAGCACCAGCTCTCCGGGGCCCGAGCCCTCATCCCGGTCCTCGAATACCATGACGGGGTTCATGGTGTGTCTCACCCTCTTTCCAGGCTGGAGGCAGTTGATGTGGCCAGGGTCCAGGTGCCAGTAGGTCATCCTGTTGTTCAGGAGTATACCCGTGTTTCCCGCCACCAACGCCGACCCGAAAAGCGTCTGTAGGCTCTGGAGCTGACATACCCCGTTGCCCCACCTGTCCACCACTACGAAACAGGTCGTATCGCCCTCCTCTTTAAGGACCTTGCCGCTTTTGGAAACGGGACCTCCAGCCACCGATCCGTCCTGGTAATCATGGGGGCGGCCCGGGCCTGCCTCTTCCATTGCACGAGCAGCATCTATCAAGCCGGCCCGGTCCCAGGCGTACATCTTGGAGAGGAGCCCCTCGATGGGAACCTCGACGTAGTCGGGGTCGGCCATGTAGGCCTCGCGGTCGGCAAAGGCGAGACGCTTGGCCTCGACCATCACGTGGATGCTCTCCGCCGTGTTACAGCCCATCTCTTTCAGGCCAAAGGTTTCCACGATATTGAGCTCCTGAAGCAGCACGTGCCCGCTGGAGTTGGGCGGGGCCTCATACACCCTATACCCGTGATAGGTGGTGGAGATAGGCTCCTGCCAGGTACAGTGGTAGTCGGCCAGGTCCTTCTCGGAGAGGAGACCGTCCTGCTCCCGGCTGAAGCGCAGCATCTCCTCGGCCAGCTCCCCCCGGTAGAAGACCTCGGCCCCTCCCTCGATTATCTTCTCGAAGCTGTCAGCCAGGTCTCGCTGGTAGAGCAGATCCCCGGGCCCCAGGGGCCGGCCCTCGGGAGCGAAGATGGGTCGAGAGGTGGGAAACTCGCAGAGGAAGCGGTCGGAGGCGATGTCTCGGGCCAGATGGTGACTTACCGGGAACCCGTTACGCGCCAGGTCTATGGCCGGCTCCAGCACCTCGGCCAGCTTGAGGACTCCGTATCGCTCATGGGCCGAGAGCCAGGCGTCAAGCAGCCCCGGCACCGAAACAGACAGTATCCCTTTTTCGGGTATCCCGCTATCAGCGAACCTCTCCCTGTGAGCTGCGTAGGGCGCCGGCCCGGTGCCGTTGACAACGTCAATCTTACCCGTCTCCCGTCGGTACACCATTATGAAACCGTCGCCCCCTATCCCCGACATCTGGGGCTCGACCACGTTGAGGGCCGCAGCGACGGCTATGGCCGCATCGACGGCGTTGCCCCCCTTCTGAAGCATGCTGATCCCGGCCTGTGAGGCCAGGGGATGTCCCGATGAGACCATCCCATTGCGGCCCATGATATCGGGCCTGTGGGCCTCGAACTGGACACCGTGGGGAGTGCGGGTCATAGGGTCCTCCTTTCCCGCCGGGGCTGGGGCCATTATAGCCCAGGCTGTATGAGGACTGAACCACGGACAGGAGCGTATTTAACATTTGGTGATAGTCTGCTGGGTCCACACTAGAAGCTATACGAGACCAGTTAGTCTGTCATTCTGAGTCCCGATTTTATCGGGACGAAGAATCTGGGACGGTGGGGCAATTCCAATAGAGAGAGGGACAGGGGACCTGTCCTGAGTCCTTCCCGCAGTGGAAGGATCGAAAGAAGCGCATCGAAGGAGCTCCCCAGTCCCATGCAGAGGATTCCAATCCCGACAAGTCGGGATTGGCGGGGGGTTGTCCCGAGCTTGTCCCGATACTCGGGACTTGCCGAAGGGGGAGAGGGGGCACAGGGGGTGAGGGTTGAAACTGTTGGCAAACACTCTCTTCGATTGTCGTTGCAGGGCCCCTGCCGAAAGAGTAGACTAGTCCCGCAAGCTCCCGACAGCCCCGGAAAGGAAGGTAATTAGCCATGAGTCTTCCATTCAAAGTAATGGACGCCGACGGTCATTTAGTAGAGGACCAGGCCCGTATCAAGGAGTACATGGACCCTCCCTATAGCGAGTTTCTCCTGGACAATCTACCCGACAAGGAGGGAAGGGTCGGCCACGGCAGCGCTCTTACCAACCGGAGTTTCTCCGACTCCACCCTGGGCGGCAGGATGGGAACCCAGGGACCTACGGGTCACCCCTTTCCTAAGGACTGGCTGGAGGCCCTGGAATGGGGCGATATGGAGATGACCTTCCTCTTTCCCACCATCCTCCTCACCTACGGCACCATCTGGGACCCCGACTATTTGAAGGCCGTGACCCGGGCCTACAACAACTGGGTCGCCGAAGAGTGGTTGAAGGTCAGTCCCCGATTGAAGGCCGTGTCCCTGATGCCCCTCTCCGACGTAGAAGAATCTGTCAGAGAGCTGCGCAGGACCGTAACTGAGTTGGGATTCTCCGGGGTCATGGTCCCGGCCGTCGGGTTCGGGGGCTTAGGAGACCGAAAGTTCGATCCTTTCTATCAGGAGGCCCAGAATCTGGGGTGCCTCATCGCGGTACACGGGGGGACCGACGAGTACATGAAATACACCAAGTTCATCCAGAGGCACACCACCGCCTTCCCCATTTCAAACATGCTTCAGGTGGTCCACATGATCTACGGTGGAGTCTTCGAGAGGTACCCAACCCTCAGAATCGGGTACCTGGAAACCGGCTGCACCTGGGTCCCTTACTTCCTGGACAGAATGGACGAGGAGTGGGAGAAGCGGGGCTGGCTGGAGGCCCCCGATTGCGTAAAGAAGCCCAGCGAGTACCTCAAGAGCGAGCGGGTCTTCTTCCACGCCGAGCCTTCCGAGTCCCTGGTGCCCCAGGTCATCGAGATCCTGGGTGAAGACGCTCTCTTCTACGCCTCCGACTGGCCCCACTGGGACAACGAGTATCCGGGCAACATCCAGCAGTTTTGGAACCGGACCGACATCAGCGAGAGCGCCAAGAAGAAGATCCTGTCGGACAACTGCAAGG
>JACZVB010000166.1 GCA_022572865.1 Chloroflexota bacterium
GGTAGTCCCTCTGATTCAGAAGTGGAGCAGGGGCCGTGGTGAGCTCCGGGAAAAAGGTGTAGGTATCCAGCAGGGTTCCATCTGCCTTCACCACCCGGAAGAAGAAGGTGGTTTCGTCCGGGGCGAAGTTGTCTTCCAGGCTCCAATCCCACTCGGCTCTTTGAGAGACGCCAATAGGGTTGGGATTGGCGATGGCCGGGTTGGCCTCCTGGTAGGTCTGCAAGACGCTGGAGGTGGTCAGCAACAACCTGGGTAGCACAGCTTCACTGGCCACCGATGGATTGTCGAAGAAACGCCAGGTCTCGGCTGAGCCTAACGGCCCTACGTCGGTAAAGGGGCCGTCGGTGGCGGTAGCATACTGGAGCTTGAGGGTGAGGTCCCCGGGGTCGAAGTTGAGGCCATCGGCCCCGACGTTCATCCGAAGTCGAAAGGGGAGGCCGTGCTCTTTGGGCTTGATGGGGACATGCTGCTGATCGACCTTGGCTAGCGGGGATATGTCGTCGCGGTTGCCAAACCAGCGGTAATCGAACTGGACCAGGGCCTGGGGTGCGGGCATGATCAAGACCGGGAAACGTGTATAGCTTCCCAGCTCGGTACCGTCAGCCTCAACTAGTCGGAAGAAGAAGACCTCGTTGAAGGGAGCGTTATTCTCCTGTATTACCCAGTCCCACTCGGCGAAGGAGTCCTGGGGCGTGGCATTGGGGTTCGCAATGGTGGGATTTTGTTCCTCGTAGCTCTCCACCACCGTTGAAGTCGAGAGCAGGGTGCTGTTAAGGGTAGCGCCATCAACCGCCGATGGATTGTTGAATCCCCGCCACGTCTCGGCCGAGCCGGGATTCCCCAGGTCGGTCCAGGGGCCCAGGGTGGTGTTGGAGTACTGGAGCTTGAAGGACTGCTGGCCGGCCGAGATGGAGAGCTGTGGGGTCTGTACGCTGAGACGCAGCCTGAACACCTGCCCCAGGTCCTGAAGGCTGACCGGGGTGTTCTCTGGTTCCAAGGCCTCTCCAGGCGCTGTCGCATCGGCGTTTTCCAACCACTGGTAGTCCCGCTGTGAGAAGAGAAGGATGGGGGGTGAGGCGACGAATTCTTGATTGACCTTCGTGGTCGATATGCTGAGGATGTCCTTCTCTATAGTGGCGACATCCACCTTTATCGTTTGTTTCAGAGTGGGCTCATCTACGGAGTTGTCAGAATCGACAGCCAGTCCCTCGGGAACCAAGACCTCGCGATATATCGGGGGTTCCACGTAGGCCTCCGCCAGGGTATCCTCCAACTGTGTGGTAACCGCTATTACGGCACTGGTCTTGTCATTGGTGGACACCGTGGCCTTGGCCCCGCCGGCCAGCACTCCCACGAAGGAGGTGGTAGCGATGGAGAAGAGGGCGACGCCGACCACAAGCTCCAGCAGGGTGAAGCCCTTTTGTCTACGCCACAATCTCATCACACCAATATCCCGGTCGGATGGCTGGACATAATAAGCTAGTCACGGGAACACTTTCGTAGATTCCTGAGGAACCCCCTTCTAGACAAATAGAACGCAGGAGGTTCAAGAACGACGGGGCGCAGGCGGAGCCGTGAAGGCAGGGGCGCTGTAAAGCTAGGGATAGATGGAGCCGTTGGGGCCGGCGTACCACCTGGTGCCGGACTTGTACGCCGGAACTGCCCTTGTGTCCTTAAGGAGCACCCATCTGTAGCTTCCTTGGGTATAACCGTTACCATTGATGTGGGAGAGGTCTCTATCGGCATTGTCTTCCGCGGCGGACTTTATGAAGTCTGTCAGGTACTGGCCCACCTCGCCGGATAGGGGGTGGGCATCTCCCGTCTCCCGGTTTTCCGTTCCGGGTACCGTTCCAAAGGGTTCGTTGACCAGAAGTCCCATCCAGACTAGCGAGTCGTCAATCTCGTCATCGGTGGCTGGGCCATCGGTCCCAGGCCCTTCGAGATGCAGATCGATCCTGGGGTTGTTTGGGTTATCGGGATCGGTCTCATCGGGGTTGAGCTCCAGGTCACCCACCAGCCCATCTTCCGTCGGGTAGAATCGGTCCGGCGCCTCCAAACCCCAAAGGTTGGAGGGATCAGGCCCCGCATGCTCGTCGGACTTGAAATTATCTATTGCCAGCTGCAGTATGTTTCCGTCCCCTTCCAGGGCCTTGGGCCTGCCCTTCTTGACGACGCTGCTCACATTAGGCACTGCTATGGCGGCCAGAATTCCGAGAACCGCTATGACAACTACCAGCTCCAGCAGTGTAAAACCGCGTAGAGCCGTCATGTTCCTCTGCGCTGCCAAGAATTGCCTCTCCGTTTCTATAGCCAGTAAACGCTCTTATACCAATCCTAATATAGAAGGATTGGTAGGTAAAGGGCCGAGCCAGGATGCCTCACCACAGTGCGGCAGTGGGGTGGCGAGTCCCGGTCTACCTATGACCAGGCCCCTCGCCACCCCGCTATCGCCTCACATACTCCGTGGTTTAGCTATGCTGTTTTCTTAGTAGTCGATTTCATTTATCAGCAGCAGGACTACTTCGCTGAAGCTCCAAATCGCAAGGAGATCGCTCTCGGCGATATCGGCGTCGGTGTGCAACACCAATGTGTCACCCGCCCGGTTGACATCGATGATCGTCAGGTCGGCGACGTCGTCATCGGCTGCGGAGGCTGTCACAGTAAGGAACTCCGCAGCGTGGTTCGGCTCGCTGGTCAGGGGGTCGGGCACCAGCTGCGCGAAGTCTACAGTGTTAAAGCACTCCGCCACGGCTTGTGCCACGGTAGAGCTAGAGCCATTTCCGCAGGTGACATCGGCGCTAATGCCATCGAAAGTGACGCTGCTTGAGACTGCGGTGTCTATCTTTACCAATATGATGCCGTCCTCGCTCCCGAGAGTGTCCTCAACGATTTTGGTTGCGCTACCGGACTCGGCGTCGAAACCCGTGTTCGATTCGACCCGGGCGTTAGCGGCGATAACCGCCTGTAGATCGCCATCCCTCTGCGATGCCCTGGACGATGTCACCGTGCCGGATACCGCCGGGACCGTTATGGCCGCCAGGATGCCGATGATGGCGATCACCACGATCAACTCGATCAGGGTGAAGCCCCGGCGCTCCCGGAATAGATTTTTTATCTGCTTCATTGGTTTCTCCTCTATTATCTTGAGACTTTATACTCTATTTAAGCGAACCCGTAAAGTGTTCAAGAATTTGTTCAAGCATTAGAATATTCGCTGGTAGACTGCTACCACGTTGCCGTCGGACTCGGTGCTATCCAGGCGGTAGATCGCCACTACACGGTTCTCCGACTCGGTGCCCACCTCGCCCCGGACCAGGGTCCAGAGGAACTCTGAGAGGGCGTTGCCGATGGAGTCCGACAGTCCCTCGTCGTTTTCCAGGATGAAGGAGGAGGGGGCCTTAAGGAGGAAGCCGGGCACGAATGATACCGTCAATACCGTGCCGTCGGCCTGCCACACGGTGGTTTGTGCGTTGGTCTTCAGCTCTCTGTGAGTGGTAGTGACGTTGCTGATGGTGTTGCCGTCCAGGTCCAGGAACTTGCGGGAGCCGCCAGCGGGGTCTTTGTAGATGAGCCCGAAGGCCTGCTCCGGCCACTGGTCCGGCTTGGTGGCGGAGTTGTGGTAACGGTCCACTGCAGACTGGGTCTCCTTGCCATCGCTTTCCACCTGGGCCTCGGTGCCAAGGTTTCCGGTCCCTCCGACGGCAGGGGCCACGATCCCCACCAGAACGCCGATGATGGTGATCACCATCAGCAGCTCTATGAGCGTGAACCCTTTCTGATTCCTTGTGTGCTTCTCACCCATCTCCGTTCTCCACGTTTACTAGCCCTAGTATGTACCCAGGCTATCGCCGGCACATCACCCTTTTGGGTGAGAAAAGGATGAGATCAGGTTAGCTCTTTGGAGTTGGAGGAAGGAAGATGTATTAGACGCTACCCACGCTCGCTTACCGGGAGCTTCCAATGCGCCCCAGGAGCATACGAAGGAATCTCCTGGAGTCCACTGTCACCGCCGTTCGACAGTTGGGTGTACCTTCCACATTATCGGGGTATCGAAAGGGCACGGTCATCCCCCTTGTCATCCCCTCCCTGGTATCCACGTAGATCCGGCGAGGCACGGTGGTCACCAAAGAGGGGTCTACGACCGTTGCCACCGTAAGAGGATCGTGCATATAGGCCCCGTCTATCCCCTCGCTGGCCAGGTTGAAGTCCATATATTTCTGGGCACAGTCGAAGGCGAACCTGGATACTGCGCTACCGGGTCCGGTCAGCGCCTTTCTTGCCTTGTCCCTAGTCAGGCAGACCCCATGGGTCACATCCGTAGGGACCAGGGTCACCGGTATGCACGATTTCAGCACCGTATCCAGGGCATCCGGGTCCACGTAGGTGTTGAATTCCGCGGCGTACAGGGGTGGGATATTCCCTGCCCTGTCGATGGCGCCGCCCATCACCACTATCTCCCTGGCCTGACACATCAGGTCTGGGGCCTTCATAATGGCCTTGGCCACGTTGGTCACGGGGCCCGTGGAGACGATGGTTACCTGCCCAGGCCGGCCCGCAACCAGCTCTGGAAGCAGCTCCGCCGCCGGTTTCGCCGAAATCAGGCCCCAGTCCAGGGGCGGATAGTAGTCGTCTCCCAGGTCGCCCAGGCCGTCTTCGCCGTGAACTTTGGCAGCGGTAAAGAGCTCTTTCTTCAGGGGCGTCGCCTCCCCCTTTGCCACCAGCGGCAGCTCTCCCCGGGACATGAGGGAGAGGATACGTAAGACGTTCCTGGTAGTGAAGTCTACGTGTACATTCCCGTTGAC
>JACZVB010000002.1 GCA_022572865.1 Chloroflexota bacterium
CCTGGGGCCTGAGAGAGAGCATCACACCATTGCTCCGTCACCCTCGATACCCGTTTCCGGCATCCGGCAGTGCTGCCGGCGGTGCTAAGGACCTCCAGGGGTGGGAGTTAGATACACCGCACCCCTAATCGGGTGATATGGCATCGATGATCAACACGGTTCGTTCAATGAACTCAGCTCCGTCCTCGGCGGAAATCTGACCGTCTGTCAGCGCCGTGACCTGGTTTATGAATGAGTTCAGTAGGTTAACTGCGGCTTTCTCCCGTCCCCGATCAAGAGATGCAGAAGCGGCGTCCAGTTTCGCTGTTAAAGACTTTTCCGCACCTTTCGAGAGTCCATCTTGATTAGTGGCCGTCGGGCCGGTTCCATCGTCGAGCGATGATATCTCGTTTGCCTGGAGGGTGTTGAAGCTCTGGATACTGGCCGCCAGGCTTTGAATCGCCTCCTTGGGAGTGAGAACGTAATAGGCGATTGCTACAACAGCTCTGTTGCCTGCCTTGTCGATGGCAGTGACCGTGAAACCGATGCTCCCTGATGTATCAGTTGCGATTGGCTCACCAGTGTTGGCCGGTGCTGTGGTCATGCCTACACCTGCTGTCGAGTCGAACGCCGACCAGTTTGCCAGCACTTCCTGACCGATGAGGTATTCGTTCCCGTTTGCTGGAACGATGACGTCGACCTCTGGGGGTGTGGCGTCTCGCCTGATGGTGACGCTTTCGGATGTGGTGCCACCTTGGGAAGTCGCTTCACAGCTAAAGGTGATGTCTCCGGTATCGGCGGTCACCGCTGTTGATTCACACCCAAAGGCAGATGTGATGTCTGAATCAGGGTCGGAAACACTCCAGGAAATTTCGACATTCGATACGTACCAACTGTTCTCTCCCAGGGTTCCATTTACCGAGGCTGAAACGATAGGGGGAGTAGTATCAGCCAGGCTTCCTGGGACGAAGCTTATCGGACCCCTGGATAGGATGGGAATAAGGTGTATGGTCTGACCCCGCAAAACACCTACGGTGTCGCCTTCCTGGAAACCGGTCTCCCCGGTGCTAAAGTGGCATAGCAAGTCGAGAGACTCATCTCCGTTAACGTCCATGTCCATACATATTGATGAGCGCGCGTTGTAACCGGTCCTGCCGAAGGTTAGTGATGCCCTATCAATGTCCTTGGTGGCATCCAACCCACTGACTGAGAGGATAGCAACTGGAATAATCTCGTCGTTCGTCAGGTCAATAGGGCCTCCGCCGGGATTGATAACAATGAAAGGGCCGATGCGAATCGGTGTGTCGTACTCAACTACAAACCCTTTCACATCCTTGTCGGTCCTCCCGGCATCGTTCCAATAGCCATCAAGGGCGAATTGAAGGACATCCTCATTACCATCAGAATCGTTCGGTTCCCCTTGACTCCAGTTTTGGTAATAAAATGTTTCACGTGTAACCCACCTCCATCCTTCCCCTGCCCCTGTGCTTTCCGGGTCTTGATAACCTCCCAGCCAGTAACCAGGCGAACCGAAAACCTGTGGGAAATTGCTTGCGATAAAATCGTTTTCCCCCCTAGTATTAATCGTAGCGAGGTGTCCTCTCGCATACGGTACCGTTCGTAGCTCTGCAAATGCTTTCGCATCGTCCCACGTGATGCCGTCTGGAACGTAAACCACCTCGTAGAAATGTCCGTTCACGGGATTTCTGATAGCGATTATGCTTGCTCCAGCCTGTGAATTCGTCCAGGGCGCCCAGACCACGCTCATAAGCATTGCTAGTAACGATAGGATCAGAAGAGAGTGCGTCATCACTGTTCTCTTGTTTAAAAACGCACCCTTTGCCGTAGCGCGTCCCATCATTGCCCCACCTTTCTCCATTTCTAAGCCCGCGCAGTACGGGTGCAAGACCCTCTGCAAGACAGGCTTAAGAAGATTTCCTTGACTATCCTTACCTGTGGATATGTAGTTATCCCCACGGTTGATTTGAATGTATCAGCTAGATATCGATGGGCACAGGGTGGCGGCACTTAATTGTGGGGAAGCGTGCCCCAAGAGGTTTTCCGAGGATTACGCGTGGCTACCCTTAGCTGTGGAGGTATACATGTAGGGGTTGTCCCCACGTTTGTGGGGATTGTTTCTCAGGTTATGCGTTTGTAGCGATATCGCAGGCCAGGCTCCAGGGCAAGAAAGGTAGAAAACATCTGCGGGCC
Source organism: Chloroflexota bacterium (assembly GCA_022572865.1). The sequence continues at coordinate 2,191 of JACZVB010000002.1, forward strand.
AGCACCACCTGGTGTGTGTCCTGTGGAGAGTGGGTGTGGGCCACCTGCGCCAAAGAGTGGCACGCTTACTGCCGTGACCCCACTCTAAGGAGAAGTGTCTTCTGCTGCACCACTCAGTCCCGGGCGGGTTCGGAAGAACCCGAGGGTAGGGGCGCTGATTCGGAGCCTGTGGTTACGTCCGTCTAGGCGGATTTAGTTTGAAGCGATAATCAAGGCGTGTGACCCCGACCCTGGCGAGTCGAGGTCGATAATGTCGGAGGAGTGGGGGGTTGCCTGAGGGTCTTAGTTGACTATCTCCTGGGCCTTCATCTCGGCGACCTCTTCCCAGGAGTAGCCGCAGATCTCGGTGAGCACCTCCTCGGTGTGCTGGCCCAGGTCGGGGGCCGGCATCCTCACCTTGCCTGGGGTCTTGCTGAGGTGTACGGGAAGGCCGAGGTACTTCAGGGTGCCCAAATTGGGGTGGTCCAGGTCGACGATATATTCGTTCTCCAGCACCTGGGGGTCTTCTATGACCTGGGAGTAGTTTCGCAGGGACGCCCAGGCCAATCCGTTTCCGTCCAGGCGCGCCTTCCAGTGAGATAGAGGTTTTTCTGCGAATTTCGTTTTCAAGACTGCGGCCAGCTCGGGGGCGTTGTCCCGGGTCCTCTTCTCCTGACTATCGAAGCGTGGGTCATCCTCCAGGCCCGAGGAGTCCAGGGCCTTGCACAGGGAACGCCACTCCTCGTCGGTTCCCTCGGCCCCGAGGCACAGCCACTTTCCTTCCCCGTCCTGGTAGACGTTGTAGAACGGGTTGGTGGGGTTCTCGCCGTTCTTCTCCAGGGGGCTCATGGCCCGGCCTTCGAAGAGATATTGCTGGAAGTTGAGCGCCCCCAGGTGGATCTGGCCGCCCAGGAGAGAGGTGTTGACCTCCTGGCCGATGCCGGTCATCTCCCGGGCCAGGAGGGCCAGGACCGCGCCCCAGGCCAGCATTACCGCGCCACCCCGATCGGCCAGGTCCGACCATACCGACATGGGGCCCTCGACGCTGCCGTAGCTCACATAGCCGCCCCAGAACTGGCCGATGATGTCGTTGGACTGACGGCTCTTGTGGAGCCCCCTGGTCCCCTGGCCAGAGCCGTGGGAATAGATCAGCTTCGGATTTATCGCCTTCAACTCCTCGTAGCTCAGGCCCAGCCTCGCCAGTCCGGCCTTGCGAAAGTTGGAGAGGAATACATCTGACTTCTCCACAAGCCGGTACATGACCTCCCGGCCCTTTTCCGTCTTCAGGTTTATGGCCAGACTTTTCTTGTCCCGGTTGTTGTTCTCAAAGTAATAGGAGATGCCCAGGGGGTTATTCATGCCGCCCAGGGACATGGAGTGGCGGCCCGGGTCCCCGGATAGGCGCTCCTCCACCTTTATCACCTCGGCCCCCATATCGGCCAGGAATGCAGCGCCCCCTGGCCCGTGGTGCCAGACCGTCATCTCTATGACCCGGATGCCTTCTAATGCCATCACCATGTCGGCGTTCTCCCGATGATCAGATGATATTTTCTCGTTTCAGCCTTTCCAGGTCTTGGGGGTCGTAGCCGCAGAGCTGAGTCAGCACCTCCTCGGTGTGCTGCCCCAGCTCCGGGGCCGGCGTCCTCACACTTCCCGGAGTTTCGCTTAGCCACACCGGAATGCCAACCATCTGAATAGGCCCCACCTTGGGGTGCTGGAAATCCACTATGTAATCGTTTTCCACCACCTGTGGATCGGTGGCTACCATCTCATAGTCGTGGAGCATAGCCCAACCCAGGTCCGTCTCGTTGAGTATCGGCTCCCACTGGGCCAGAGTCTTCTTCGCGAAGGCCTCTCTCATAATGGGGATCAAGACCTTGTTGTTGATCCTGGTCCTCTTCGGGTTGCTATCGAACCGGGGGTCGAACTCCAGGTCCTCCCGTTCGAGGACGCGGCACAAGGTGGGCCAGTCCCTGCTCTCCTGGAGGAATCCCAGACAGAGCCATCTCCCGTCCTTGGCCTGGTAGTAGTTCCAGAAGGGGCTGAGGGGAGATTCCCGCTTCATGCCCCAGGGCTCCCTTCCATTGAATATGTTGCTCTGCACGTTCAGGGCGCCCCAGTTGACCTGGCTCCCCAGCAGCGAGGAGTGGACCTCCTGGCCAATGCCCCTTCGCTCCCGGGCGATGAGGGCGGTGACTATGCCGAAGGCCATAAGAATGGCATCCTGCTGCGAGGCCAGGCCTCCCCAGAATGGGACGGGGCCGTCCCGATTATCGTGGTTCTGGATGCCCCCCAGGAACTGGGCCGTTATATCGCTGGCTGGCTTGTCTTTGTCCGGCCCCCTGGTCCCCAGGCCGGAAGCCACCGCATACACGATCTTGTCGTTGATGCCCGAGAGGGTCGGGTAATCGAGGCCCAGGTCCTTCAGGGTGGACACGGTGAAATTGGAGAGGAATACGTCTGCCGACTCCACAAGCCGGTGGATGATCAGCCTGCCCCCTGCCGACCTGAAGTCCAGGGCGATGCCTTTCTTGTTTCGATTGTTGTTCTCGAAGTAATACGATAACGGGAACGGCTCCTTGCCCGGGACCCGGGTCTTCACCGACCTTCCGGGATCGCCCTTTCCCTTCTCCTCTATTTTGATGACCTCGGCCCCCATGTCGGCCAGCAGGGCCCCGGCCACGGGCCCCTGCTGATAGGTGGTCAACTCTATGACCCTGATCCCCTCTAAGGCCATGGGCATCTCTATCTCTCCTAACGACGCCGGCTACCAGTACCTTGCAGAAGGTTATGTCGGCGTATATTCGTTGTCAAGCTAGTATGTGGAGAGAGTGTTTAATAAAACTTTCGACCATCCCCCTTTCCCCCTTCCTGGCCAGGAAGGGGGAAGAAATTAGGTTTGGGGGTGTCCCCCAAACCCCCGGCCCCGACACCGAGTCGGGGCACTCCCCGCTTTATAGGACTTATTGAACGGCCTGTTTCTGGAATAGAACAGGGCGTTACCTGGAATCCAGAACCTTCGTGATGGCACGGATATTCCCGTCCTTCTTCGCCTCGAACTGTACTACAGCCCCGGGTTGCAGCTGGTTGAATATCTCCCTGCTTACCTTATAAGGCTCAGTCCCGGGGCCGGTGGCGAGATTCGTGCCCATATTGACTGTATAGGTAACCTGTTCGTACACGCTCTCGATGTCGAGGGCCAGAGCGTCATCGATGACCAGATCTGCCTCTTCAGTAGAGACCCGGTCCAGCAGGTCCTGGTCTTTGACGTACAGGGCCGGCGATCCCTCTTCGTCTGAACGGTAGATGAGGATCGTATATTTAGTCCCCTCCAGTATCCCGGTTATGGTCTTATGATCGACCAGGCCCAGTGACGTATCTGGGCCGCATGCCAGTCCCACTATCGACACCAGCATGGCCAAGGTCACAACGAGGTACGAGAGTTTTCTCATAAGGGAGCGCCGCGGCCATTATACCCCTCCGTCCTGGCTATACGCCGCGACCCTTCCGCCGGCCGTACCGATACGCAAGCAGGAACCCGATACCCAGGACGACGGCCAGGGCTACGCCCCCTATGGGAGCAGCGATAGCGATTATCAGGCCCGTGGATGATGACCCCTCCTCCTCGATGAAGGTGACGGTTATGGGTGCATCGGGCTTTTCGTCCTCGGGGCCCGGGTCGCCGGAGCCTTCGCTCACGGCTTTGCTCTGCACCTCACCCTGGTCCACAATACTCGTTAAGGTATTCTCGAAGTCTCGGGCGAGAACCCGTAGGGCGATCTCCCCCCTTTCCACCCCGTTCCTCGTGGAGATAAACACCCGGTCCAGCTCGCCCTCGAGACTGGAGACCAGGGCCTTGACCCGGCCTATGGTTTCGGTGACGTCGGACACCTCAACGGTGAGGGTGGCGGAGGGTGGAACGGACGCCTGGCTGTCCGGCTGATGCAGGAACACGGTGATGGTTGCCAGGGCCACCCTGCGCTCCAGGAAGTTCAACTGGCCCTGGTATCGCTCGATGTCGGACCTGACCCGAGACAGCTCCCTCTCTATGGTCAGGACATCGGCGACCGAATCCGCCCTCTCCAGGAGGGAGAGGAGGCTCTGCTCCTCCCGTATGGAGCTCTTCAGGCGGGCCTCCAGGTCTATGAACCGCTCCGTCACGTCCTCACTGCCTATATCTTCATTCCTCAGCTTGCCCAGGGCCTCGATGCCATCCAGGGCGTCCAGGAACTGGTCCTGGGGGACCCGCACCGTTACGACGGCCTGCCGGCGTTCAGCATCGCCGGATACGGAAAGCTGCTCGACGAAACCTCCAAGGCCCTCGGAAATGGCTCTCACCTGGGCCACGGCCCCCTGGACATCCTCCACTTCGACCGTCAGGGAGGCGGTTGAGACCACCTTTCGCTCGGCAAACTCGATTGAGGAGGCTGAAGACCCTTCGACGCTTCCACTCGTGGCCCCAGGGGCTGCGGGCGCCGCAGGCGCCGGCGCCACCATTGGCTCGGGCACGGGGCCCGAGGCGCTCTCCGCTATGTCGAAAAGCCCCAGGCCTGAGGCCTGTTCGGTGAGGGCTTCATCGTTTATCGCCTCCCCAGATCCGCCTCCTCCGCAAGCTGCTGCCACCAGTCCAATGACCAGGACTGCTGCGAGGATTACTGCCGCCTTCGTGGTTCTTAACATCATAAGTTCACCTTCCTTTCGTGGAGTGTACAATACCTAGACGAGGTAGGACGGGAGAATGTTCCCGGGCAGCCTGGTGGAAGACGACATGCCTGCCCAGCGGGGAGTGAATCAATTGAAAATAGAGCGGATAGACGTGTACCAGAAGACTTATACCGTCGTAGAGGAGGTGTATGCCTGGTCCCGGGGGCGCTCCGTCTCCTCCCTGGACGGCACGGTGGTCAAGCTGACCACCGGTGAGGGGCTGGTGGGCTACGGGGAGTGCGTGCCCCTGGGGCCCGCCTACATGCCGTCCTATGCTGAAGGGGTACGCACGGGGGTCCGGGAGTTGGGGCCCCAGCTCATAGGCCTGGACCCGTTGCACCTTAAGGCGATCAACACCTTCATGGACTCGGTCATGTCGGGCCACGGATACGTCAAGACGCCCATAGACATCGCCTGCTGGGACCTGCTGGGAAAGGCCACGGGCCAACCTATCTCCACCCTTCTTGGCGCTCGATACGTGGAGGACTTTCCCATATACAGGGCCCTGTCCCAGGGGACTCCCGAGGAGATGGTGGAGAGCGCCGCTCGCTACCGGGCCCAGGGGATCCGGCACTTCCAGATGAAGGTGGGAGGCACCGCCGATGAGGATATACCCAGGATCAAGGCGGTCCTGGACTCGGTCCAGGATGGAGAGGTGGTGGTGGCCGACGCCAACACCGGCTGGAACCTGCACCAGGCCACCCGGGTGGTCAACGCCCTGAGGGGCGAGAGGGTGTACATCGAGCAGCCATGTCCCACCCTGGCAGAGTGTCTGTCCGTCAGGTCTCGCACCAGCCTGCCCATGGTCCTGGACGAGGTTATCACGGGGGTGCCGGCCTTCCTGGAAGCCTACAGGCAGTCCGCAATGGACGTGATCAACATCAAGGTGTCACGGGTTGGGGGCCTCACAAAGGCGGCCCAGCTCCGAGACCTGGCCCAGGACCTGGGGGTGGCCGTAGACCTGGAAGACGCCGCCAGCAGTGATATCATGGCCGCCGCCCTGGCCCACCTGGTGGCCAGCACCCGGCCCGAGGCGTTCTTCACCGCCAGCATCTGGAACTACCGCCTGCGGGAGAGTATCTCCCCCGACGCCCCACGCCCCGAGAATGGCCGGGTCCCGGTGCCCAAAGGCCCGGGGCTGGGCATAACCATCGACGAGGAGGCCCTGGGCCCGCCCCTGTTCAGCATTACCTGACCCTCACAGGGGTAGCAGCGGGCTGGTGTCCGGGTCAGGTTATAGCGCCGTCCTGGCGCAGCTCTTCGATGGCGTCCCAGGAATAGCCGAGATCAAGGAGGACCTCCTCGGTGTGCTGGCCCAGCTCCGGGGCGGCGGTCCGGGCCCTTACGTCGCTGTCGCTGAACTTCAGAGGCGTCTGCAGGGTCTCGAAAGGTCCGTGGGTAGGATGGTCCAGGGTTGTGATGTAGCCGTTGGCCCGCACCTGAGGGTCCGACATCGCCTCCGGCAAGGTCTGCATCGGCGCCCAGATGACGCCGGTGGAATCCAGCATTGGGGCCAGCTCTTCCAGGGTCAGGGCCCCAATGACCTGATCGATCTCCGCCACCAACTCCGGGGCCCGTTTCTTGCGCGCCTCTACCGTACGAGACCCGGCATCGGATATCAGGTCCTCCCGCCCGATGGCCCTGGCCAGCTTGGCCCAGTTGGCATCGGAGTTGACCATCACCATGTTTATCCACTTTGCGTCCCTGGTGCGATACGTGTTCTGAAGGGGGTTGGGGGACTGGGCCCGGGGGCGGAGGGCCGGCTGTTGACGCGTCACCAGTGCCCTGGACAGGTCCCCGCCGATTACCCACATCCCCATGTTCAACAGCGAGGCGGTGACCTGCTGCCCCTTGCCCGACCGCTCCCTCGCCCATAGTGCCGCCAGGACTCCGGCCAGGAGCAGGGGTGAACTGGTGTGGTCCCCGAAGCCGGAACGAAGGTTCACCGGGGGCTGGCCCGGCTCCCCGAAGAGTGACATCGCCCCGGAGCGGGCCCAGAAGGCGGTGTAGTCGAATGCGGCCCGGTCTTTATCCGGGCCCTCGGGACCGTACCCGTTGAAGGCCAGGTATATGAGCCTGGAATTGCGGGGCGAAAGGTCCTCATATCGAAGGTGGAAGGCATCCAGGCGGCGAGGCAATAGATTGGTCATGAACACGTCGGCCTCGTCGGCCAGCTTCTCGACAACCTTCACGGCCTTTCCCCGTCTCAGGTTGAGGGCGACGCTCCGCTTGCCCCGGTTGTCCAGTTGAAAGGCGTAGCTGGTGGGAAAGGTGAAGTCGTAGTCGGCATCCCTGATCTCCTGACGGAACGGGTCTCCTTCCAGGGGCTCCACCTTGATTACATCGGCCCCCATGTCAGCCATTAGAGCGGCAGCGGAAGGCACCGCGAGATAGTTGGCCACCTCCACCACCCGGATACCAGTGAGTGGGGCCTCCATCGGTTTCCTCCTGAGAGTGCTAGCGCCGGAAGGAGATGCAGGGCAGCCGTGCTACTTTCCTCCGGCTTCCGAGAGTTTACCCTCCAGGCGGCCTCTTGTCAGTGTGTGCACAGGCGGATTGCACCCAATTTACAGAGGCCGTTTAATAAACTTCTCGAAAAGGGGAATGCGCTCTTCCAGTATGGGAAGGGTTGAAGAACTCCTCCGTCCTATGCAGGGGGATTTCAAAGGGGGCGGACCCCTTTGATGGGGGTTTGGGGGTGTTCCCCAAAACTAATTTACTCCCCCCTTCCTACCAGGAAGGGGGGACACAGGGGGGATGGTCAAAACTGTTACTAAACACACCCAATTTTATCTCGTTGACTGTGTACAGGGCCCGTGATACCATCGTGCCGCGATGCCGTTTCTTGAAGCCCTACCGGGCCTCTAGGCGTAACACTCCCCAAGCGAATGGAGGTGGCTCACATGACCACGATCGAGAACCCCAGGCCTAGTATTAGAGAACCTGAGGGAGCCTGGAGCAAGGCCTTCTCATACCACCCCTTCACCCCTGTCCTGGAGAGGGCGGAGGGGATATATCTCTACGACGAAGACGGCCACAGGTATATCGATGCCTCGGGCGGGCCCATGGCCGTAAACCTGGGCCACGGCGATAAACGTATCATTGATGCCATGACCAAACAGGCGGAGAAGTTCGCCTACTGCCACCCTATTCTATCCAATCGCCCAAGGGCCGAGCTGTGCGAGAGAATCAGTCAGAAGGCCCCCGGCACCCTTAACACCACGTTTCTCGCCTCGGGAGGCTCCGAGGCGGTGGAGACGGCCATCAAGCTGGCCCGTCAGTATCACCTGGAGAAGGGTAACAGCCAGAAGTATATAGTGATCTCCCGGTGGGAGAGCTACCACGGCATGAGCCTGGGCGCTCTGTCGGTGGCGGGCGGGGCCTCCAACAGAAACATGTTTACCCCCATCATTCACCCCTGGCCCCATATCCGGCAGCCTAGCGTCAAAGGCGTCCCTCCACGAATGGACCCCAAGGATTACGCGGTCCAGTGCGCACGAGAGTTGGAAGAAGCCATCCACTACACCGGGGCCGAGTACGTATCAGCCTTCATAGCCACGCCCCTGGGCCAGGGTGAGGACTACGGGCTGGTGCCCCCGGTGGAATACTGGCAGACCATACGGGAGATATGCGACAAGTACGATATCCTCCTCATCGTCGACGAGGTGATAACGGGTTGGGGAAGGACCGGCAAGTGGTTTGGCATGGAGCATTACGACGTCCAGGCGGACATCATGGTGACCGCGAAAGGCATAGGTAGCTGCTACGCACCCCTGGCCGCTGTGACCGTGTCCGATGAGGTGAACGAGGCCTTTATCGGAGAAGGGTCTCACTTCCTGCACGGGTACACCTACTCCGGTCACGCAGTGGCCTGCGCCGCCGGGCTGGCTGCCATCGATATCCTGGAGAAGGATGGCATCATCGAGCACGCCGCCGAGACCGGCGCCTACCTGCACTCCAAGGGCAAGGCCCTCCTAGACCATCCCATCATCGCCGACATCAGGGGCCAGGGGATGCTTATGGTGCCGGAGCTGGTGAGCAACAAGGAGACCCTGGAGTTCTTCCCGCCCGAGACCAATGCCGAGGAGAGGTTCCAGTCCATAGCCCTGAAGAACGGCCTGGCTCTTTACGGCACCCTCTGGGGGCCGCGACGGCCTCAGAACCACATCCGGGGGCTGCCCATCTTCATTGCGCCACCCATGTGTATTACCAAAGAGCAGGTGGACGAGCTGATCGACGCCCTGGACCGCTCCCTCACCGAGTTGGAGCAGGAGCTGGGCGTCACAGGCTGAGGCGACCTGAGGTTGAGGGCACGGGACACCCATACTTCGATAGGCTCAGCATGAGCGGCTTAACTTTTCAAGATAAGGCCGGTTCCCGCAGACACCAATCTCTGGGAGACTAGTCCTTAATCTCCCGGCGCAGCCGCTCTAGCACCAGCCGGTCCGTCGGGAAGGCCAGGGGCCCGGGCAACGCGTTCAGCGAGAAATACGCCGCTTCATCCAGGTCGTCCCCGGGCCTGAGGCCGCCGCCGATTACGACGCCGCTAAACCATATGCCCACGGTCAGGGAAGCGGGATTGTGGAAGTTGGAGTGGACCGCGCGAACTTAGGCCTCGCACGCCTATGGGACTTGCCGGGTGAGGGAGTCTCTTCAACCCTACTTCGTCTCAGCCTCGGAGGAAGATTTCCCGACGGGAGCCCGCTCCCTTAAGAGCTCGTTCTGCTCCCGCAGCAGCGCCAGAAGCTCCTCGTTCTGCTCCTGGAGATGGCGAATACCCGACGTCATCACTTTCGGCGGCGCGTCCTCCGGCATTCGCTCCATCATCCGCATGCACTGATCCACCATCATCGGCATGCACTGATCCATCATTCGTTCCATCAGCGGCATGCAATGATCCATCATGCGCTCCATCATCGGCATGCAAAGATCCATCATTTGTCCCATCGGCCATAACAGTAAATTCTTCATGGCGACCTCCTTTCCCCACTAACCTGGAGGGGCTATACTCTGGTTTTGGATAGCCCGCCCCATTTTATGCGCCTGATCACCGGGCGAGTCACATGGTACTCAAATTGGTAAGGAGGATGCCAGGTGTCTAACAACGAGATGACCGTTGGAAACGTTACCATAACCGCCCTGTCTGATGGAATTTTCAGGGCCCTGGCCAGAGAGACCTATCCAGAGGTCCCTGAAAGAGTCTGGACCTGTGGCTGCGAGACTCCTGAGTCCCCGCCCCAACTAGAGAACAACATCGGGTCATACCTGGTACGGTCGAAGGGAAGAACCATCATGGTGGACACAGGCGCGGGGCCCTTGCCCCCAGACCCCGGCGGCAGTGTCTGGGGCCTGCTCATGGACGATATGAAAGCGCAGAGCATCGATGTCGACCAGATCGACACGGTATTTATGACCCACCTCCACTTTGACCACGTAGGCTGGAACCTGAGGAAGGAAAACGGCAGATACCTTCCCGTTTTTCCCAAGGCCAGGTACATCGCCAGCGCCATCGACTGGGACTTCTTCCGCAATGAGCCCGAGGCTGCGGAAAGGTATTATTACCGTCCCGAGCCCGTGGAGCCGCTGGAGTCCCTGGGCCTCATGGACCTCATCGATGGTGAATACCACTTGACCGACGAGCTTACGGCCATACACACCCCGGGTCATACGCCCGGCCATATGAGCATACTTATCTCGTCCCAAGGGGAGAAGGGGATAATACTGGGTGACGTGGCCCACAACCCGTTGCAGGTCCACGAGACGGGGTGGAAGGTCGACGCAGATGTAGACCATGACCAGGCCCGCATGACCAGAGAGTCGATAATGAAGAGGATCGAGGCTGAGGGGCTAAAGATGGCCGCGGGCCACTTCCCCGCCCCCGGCTTCGGCAAGGTCATCCGGCTGGAGGGCAAACGCTACTGGAAGGCCCTCTAGCCCTCGGCCACGGATTGCCCCCAGTAGAATAGTTGGGCCGTGCATTACTAACAGACTGATGAAAAAGGGGGAGTGCAGTCCCGGGTGTCGGGATTGCCAGGAGTCTGAGGGTGTCCCTCAGACATAAGTTCCTCCCCCTTCCTGGCCAGGAAGGGGGACAGGGGGATGGTCGTCCCGACTTGTCCCGATACTCAGGACTTGTCGGGATATGACGTGGTTTCCCGAAGTCAAACGCCAGTAGTATAGTTGGGCCGTACATTACCAGGTGGGAGATGCCGTTAAATGTCTGCCAGCAAGATGACCATCGGCAACGTTATCATCATCGCCCTCTCCGATGGAAAGCTCAGCCGGGTGATAGTAGAGTCCTTTCCAGGCTATCAGACCCAGGAATGGAAGTGTGGATGTAGCGCCCCCGGTTATGCACCCGACTTTCAATTGAACCTGGGCTCCTTTCTGGTCAGGTCTGGGGGCCGGACCATCCTGGTGGATACGGGCATCGGCTCCAGACCTCCGGACGATAGCAGCGATACCTGGGGTCTCCTTTTGACGGACTTCGAGAAGCAGGGCCTGGACGTGGCGCAGGTCGATACCGTCTTCATGACCCACATGCACTACGACCATGCCGGCTGGAACCTGAGGAAGGAGAACGGCAAACTCGTTCCTACCTTCCCCAACGCCAGGTACATCGGCAATGCCAGGGACTGGGCCTTCTTCAGCCAGCGACCCGACGCCCAGGAGAGCTACAACTATCAACCCCTTTCGGTGGAGCCGTTGCAGGAGATGGGGCTCCTGGACCTGGTGGACGGCGAACACTCCATCACCACCGAACTCACCGCCTTCCCCACTCCCGGGCACACCCCGGGTCACATGAGCATCCTTATCTCGTCTCAAGGAGAGAAGGGTATAATTCTGGGCGACGTGGCCCACCACCCGTTCCAGGTGCAGGAGACGGGGTGGGGCCACAGAGCAGATATCGACCCCGACGGGGCCATCGAGACCAGGAAGGCCGTGATGGACCGGATCGAGGCTGAGGGGCTCAGAGTGGCTGCGGGTCATTTCCCCGCTCCAGGCTTCGGGGAGATCATCCGGCTGGAGGGCAAACGCTACTGGAAAGCCCTGTAGCCCTAGCTTCAAAATTCTTCTTAACGGGAGCCACCCTTCCAGTATGGAAGGGTAGTGGGGGTCTATCCCGACTTGTCCCGATACTCGGGACTTGTCGGGACCAGATTCATTCTCTCCCCCTATCCCTTGCCAAGGGAGAGGGGGACACAGGGGGTAAGGGTTATCGAAAGCCCTGTAGTTAAAGCCTGGTAACAGACAATATCCTGTGCTGTGGACGTGAGTTCATGATGACAAAGATCGAGGATGGAGACCTGTGCCGGCAGATAGTTGAGGAGGCCCGGGATGCGATTATCTTCGCCGATAGAGACGGGACCATCCGCCTCTGGAATAAGGGCGCCGAGTCCATCTTCGGCTACCGAGCGGAGGAGGCCCTGGGCCGTAGCCTGGACCTGATAGTGCCCGAGAGGTTTCGCGGCAGGCACTGGGACGGGTACCGGAGGGTGATGGCCACCGGTGTCACCCGTTACTCCGAAGGCCTCCTGGCGGTGCCCGCCACTGGTAAGGACGGCCGGCGTATATCTCTGGAGTTCACCATCAGCCTGCTGCGCGGCAAAGACGGGGAGGTGGCCGGGGCTGCAGCAATCGTTAGAGACGTAACGGAGGCCTGGCAGAGGGAGAAGGCCCTGAAAGAGCGCCTGGCAGCGCTGGAGACCCGGGTCTCGGGACTGGCGGAATGAGAGCAGTCGAGGTCGGGGTGGAGAGTCTAATGGGCCCAGGGGAAAGGTAAATTGGAAAAACGGGCCGATGTGGTTATCATCGGGGGCGGCATATCGGGCTGCGCCGCGGCATACTACCTGGCCAAACGGGGCGTCGGAGTTGTGCTGGTGGAGAAGGGGGAGATAGCCGAGGAGGCCTCAGGGCGTAATGCCGGCGGTGTGCGGGCCCAGGCAAGGAATCCCATCGAGGTCCCCTACATGCTGGAGTCCATTAAGCTGTGGGAGAACCTGGAGTCGGAGCTGGGGGCAGACATAGGATTCCTTCAGGGGGGTAACCTCCTCTACGTTGAGTCGGAGGAAGACCTGGCGGAACTAGACCTGGGGGCGCAGATGGCCCGAGACTCGGGAGTGGACTCCCGGGTCCTGACCCCGGCCGAGGCGCGAGCTTTGGTGCCCGGCCTGGAGGCGCCCCTCCTGGGGGCCCTTTATTCGCCCACAGATGGCCATGCCGATCCCGTGAGGAGCACGAAGGCCTTTGCCATGGCTGCCCGTGAGCAGGGTGTAAGCATCTATACCGGCTGCGCCGTCCTCGGTGTCGAGACCAGCAATGGGCGGGTGTCCTCGGTTACAACAGACCTGGGCAGAGTAGACACTCCCTGGGTGGTGAACGCCGCCGGGGTATGGGCGAACTACATGGCCAGGAAGGTGGGCCTGCACTTTCCCGTTAGAATTGTACGACAATCTCAGGGCCAGACGGAGCCGGTCAAGACCAGGATCAGGCCCTTCGTCCGGGGGCCCCATTCCGGATTTAGGCAGACACCTGAGGGGAACATAATCTTTACCCGTGGGTACTCCCATGCCAGGGACTATGATGTGGGCCGGGAGATGCTTGACGATATTCGTATCTGGATACCCCACCTGCTCAAGCATCACAAGCTGGTGCGGTTTAACCTCGGTTGGGAACTGGCGCGCAGCTTCCAGGCGAGGACTCCCCTCCTTTCCAGAATCGTCCGGCCTGCTCCCCTTCGTTCCGGCATCGAGCCCAAGGTGAACAGGAAGGCAGTAGAGAAAGGGCTGGCGGCGCTGGTACGTGCTATGCCGGCCCTGGAGGGAGTCAGAGTGGAAAGGTCCTGGGCAGGGCTTATCGACTTGACTCCAGATATGCTTCCCGTCCTGGACGCTGTGCCCAATCCCCAGGGCTACATCCTGGCCGCAGGCTTCTCGGGCCACGGTTTCGCCATGGGGCCCATGACCGGCCGGCTCATATCGGAGCTCATCGTAGATGGCCGACCGTCGTTGCCATTGGAAGCCTTTAGCCTTTCCCGCTTTGCCAGGGGTGTGAAGATCAGCCCACCCAGGAACTTCGTTGGCTGAACCTTTCGGCCCTTAAGGATCACCTCTGCACAGCATTTTAAAGGCCGTTTAATAAGCTCCCCCAAAGCCAATTTTCTCCCCCTTCCTGGCCAGGAAGGGGGACAGGGGGATGGTCGAAAGTGTTATTAAACACTCTCCATGTGAAATAGTTGACAATCCAGCGGGTGGTCACTAAAATTATCTTAACGGTTAGCACTCTCACTTGGAGAGTGCTAATGTTGTAAATGGAGGATCAGATGCCTTTGTACGACTATCAGTGTCGGAACGGTAAACATCTCTTTGAGGTGCGTCAGACGTTTGCTGAGGCAGGCTCGGCCTCATGTCCCGTGTGCGGGTCCGATTCTCAGCGGGTCTTCCATTCAGTTCCCATCCTGTTCAAAGGCTCAGGTTTCTATTCTACGGACCACAGAAAAGGCGCCGCTAGCTACAGCTCCAACGGCAAAGAAGAGAAGTCCGAGGAAAAATCCGAAAGTAAGTCCGAATCCAAGTCCGAAACTAAGCCCGAGTCCAAGGCCACAGACAAACCCAAGGAGAAGACATCTTCCAAGACCGAGAGCTAGGGCGGGGTGAAGGCGCTTCTTCAGTATTGCCACTCAGGCGCGATTGACTTCGCTCAGCGGCCGCAAGAAATGTCTGCGCATCGACATTGCCCGGGTCAAGGGAGAGCACCTCTTCCGCAAGCTGCCGCTCTCGTTCCCAGTCCTGCTGGTCCGCCGCCTCTTCGATCTGATCTAGGAGGCGCTCTATTCGTCGTTGGACGCGTTCGCTGGCCATTATGGGAGGATACTAGCGTCAGGGAGAGCAACATTCAACTCCTGTGTCGCCGCCATGATGCCTCCTTTTCCCTTCGAATCAAGATCTCGACCTATGCTTCCAACTTATCCAGGCGGGACCGTACCCGCTCCATCATTGGCCGCATTCCGAGCTCGGTGGCGATGGCCAGGGATTCGTCGAACAGGACCGCGGCTTTGGCACGGTCACCGTCAAGTTGGCGCTCCGTCAGAATGTCAGCGTAATCGCAACAGGTCCAGGCCAAATCAGGTCGATAGCCCGCTTTGCGACAGAAAGCCAGGGCGTCCTCGAAGTGAGCCGCCGCTTGGTCCAGGTCGCCCATGGTGTGGGCCAGGAGACCCAGGATTCTGTCGCCGGAGACCAAATAGGGCATCAAACCCTGGATTGTCAACGGCAACTTAAAACTGACCCCCTTTTTGCTTAAATCGGCAAGATAAAATTGACCCCCCTGATGATGTTTAGTTGATGGAAAAGCGCCGCCTGATCTTTGATCAATCAGGCGGTGCGC
>JACZVB010000167.1 GCA_022572865.1 Chloroflexota bacterium
ACTGCTATTAAACACTATCCAAAGGCCCTCCTTGTGGCATTCGGGCGTTCCCTGATACCATGAGTGAAATGGACCGTAAGGACATATCTGAACGTATACTGGCAGAGATACAGCACGAAGAGATTCAGCCTTTCAAGGGCCGAATCCCCCCGGGCCTGGGCAGGGCGATGCCCGGCGCATTGCTGTTCAAGATCACCTGCCACTGCGGGGTAACCGCGATGCTCTCAGTGGACGTGCCATCTGATGCAGGCGACGACAAGATCGTAGAAATGATACCCCACCTGGCCGAGGCCCTGGACCGTCAGGCCGAGCAGTTTCGGAGGATACCCTGTGACGCCCACTCTCGAATGTCCATGGGCTGAGGTTACAGCCTGTAGCCGTAAGAAAGTCCGACTATCAATGCAAACACCCAATGAGGGTTCACCAGGAGAGAAAGAATGAAATCATCGGAGGTGGTGATACTGGGTGGGGGAGCGGCGGGGTGTATGACGGCCTACTACCTCGCCAAAGAGGGTGTGAAGGCCACGGTCGTAGAGCGAGAGGCCATCGGCAGCCACGCCTCAGGCTTCGCCTTCGGAGGGTTGAGCTTCTTCAGCGGGGCCGGCATTCCGGGTCCCGTGTTCCCTTTAGCTAAAGAAGCGTATCACCTCCACGAGGTCATGTTCGAGGAGCTCAAGGAGATGACGAACATCGACACCTACTACCGGAAGGGTACAAATATCAAGCTGGCCTTCGATGACGATCAGGCCAAGGAGATATATGAAGAGGTGGTCTGGCAGGAAAGGGAAGGCCTGGGTTCCAGGATCGTGGACTGGGACGAAGTCCGTAGCATCGAACCCAGGATCAACCAGGAAGCCATAAAGTTTCGATTGATAGGGGAATCAGCGGAGGTGGACGCCTACAGGCTGGTCATAGCCCTGATGCAGGCCGCTGAGAAGATGGGGGCCACCCTGAGGCATGGCAACGTGGTAGGCATAAAGCGCCAGGGCCGCAGGCCTTCTGCCCTGGTCTTCGAGACGGGAGAGCACATGCCTTGTGACACCGTGGTGGTGGCCCTGGGCCCCTGGAGCGGCCAGGCGTCATCCTGGCTGGACTTCCCAGTTCCCATAACACCCCTTAAGGGACAGATATTGCGCCTGGAGATGGATGGCCCGCCCCTTGCCTCCTGGCTCAGCTTTGCCCACAGCTATTGCGGCACCAAGGCCGACGGCCTTACCTGGTGCGGCACCACCGAGGAGGAGGCGGGATTCGACGACGCCACAACTACAGCGGGTCTGAATGTGGTGATGAACGACGCGGTAAAGATGGTGCCCGACCTGGCCGACGCCAAACTGGCCCTCCAGACCGCCTGTCTCAGGCCCATGTCCTCGGACCAGCTCCCAATCATAGGGCCGGTGCCGGGATGGGAGGGGGTCTATCTGGCCACCGGAGGCGGGCGAAAAGGGGTCCTCCTGGCATCGGTAATGGGCCGGGTCATGGCGGACCTCATCCTGCGGGGAGAAACGCCCGTGGACATCTCCCCCCTGCTTCCCGACCGGTTTGCCCCCGCGGCCTCTTCTTAGATCGTGGCCTGGCCCTTCTGGTGTCATTAGAGAGGGGTTTAGGTGACACTCTCTAGTCCTTCCCCCTTCCCGCATGGGCAAGACCGGAAAGGCGAATGAAGCTAGCCTGCCCTGAGCTTGTCGAAGGGCCGAAAGGGACTAGCCGGGTCAAATGGCCTTCAGGGTGCGACCCATCCCCCCCTGGGGTGCTTTCCAGGGGATTAGTTATGGTGGAAAGATCGGCTTTAACCCTTTGCCTTAGCTGAAGGCTTGGTGGCGCGCTTCTTGCGCTTGGGGCTGGGGGCCGGGGCAGCTTTAGCCACGACAGTATTTAGCTGTCGCACCAGCCTGGACTTGGTCCTGGCGGTCTTGTTGGGGTGGATAAAGCCCCTGGTCCCGGCCTTGTCCAATTTGATGACTGCCTGCCGGGTCGCGCTCTGGGCCTCGGTGACATCTCCACTTTCTATGGCCTGCCTGGCCTTTCTTACATAGGTCCTTAGCGTACTGATAACCCGCCGGTTGATCTCCGTGCGACGGACAGTTACCCTTGCCGCTTTCTTCGCTGATCTAGAGTATGGCAATCTGTTATAAGCCTCCTGAGTCCTCGCCTTGTCTTATCTTGCTTCCTGATTCAGCACGGGGGGTATGCTCACTCCTGCTCACCCTCATAACGCCCCCCACCTTTTCCAGTCTGGTGAATATACGGCTTAGCTGCCCTATTCCGCTAGTCTCCAGGTTCAGATACTCGGTGACAGTGCCGTCCCCGTGGACCTCCGTCATCACTCCCGAGATGTTGACCTTCTCCGCCGATACCACAGTGGTAATGTCCCTCAGCAGGCCCACCCGGTCCTTGCCCTCTAGTTGAATTCTAACAGGATACAGCTGCGGAGTGGAACCCCACTCCACCTGTATGAGCCTCTCCTGCTCCTGCACGTCGACGACGTTGTGGCAATCCCGTTTGTGAACGGTCACGCCCTGGGACCTGGTAATGAACCCCATTATCTGGTCGCCAGGAAGTGGATTACAGCATCTTGCCAGCCGGGTCAACACGTCCTCTACGCCCAGGACTGTTACACCCCTGACGGGCCTTCCATCCCGTGACCTGCCAACGGTATCCTTTACCACGGGCCTTTCGGGGGGAGACAGCGTATTGGCGACCTGGTGAATGCTTATGGTCCCGGAGCCCAGGGCGGCAAGGAAGTCCTCCCTGGACGAATACTTGAACTGCCTGGCAAGATCGTCGAGTGTGAAGCTCAGGGCCAGACGCCTCAGCTCCTTATCTATAAGCTCCTGGCCTCGCTCGATGTTTTCGGCCCGCCTCTGACGCCGGAACCAAACGCGAATAGCCTGTTTGGCGTTGGCGGTTTTCACATATCCCAGGTCCGGGTTCAACCAGTCTAATCTGGGGCCCCGTATCTTGTTGCTGGTCAGCATCTGGACCATGTCACCGTTCTGAAGCTGATAGTCCAGTGACGTCAGCTTTCCGTTGACCTTGGCGCCACTGCACTGGTTGCCTATATCGGTGTGGATCAGATAGGCGAAATCGATGGGTGTAGACCCGGCCGGCAACTCCTTCACTTCCCCCTTGGGTGTGTAGACGAAGACCTGGTCGGGAAGGATATCCGTCTTTACCGACTCGACAAACTCCTCGGGCCTCGATAGCTCGCTCTGCCAATCCAGCAATCGCTGGCGAACCCAGGCTAGCCTATCCTCGAAGTGGCTGTCGCCCTTGACGCCCTCCTTATACCGCCAGTGGGCGGCGATGCCGAACTCGGAGACGATGTGCATCTCCGAGGTGCGAATCTGTATCTCCAGTGGTACGCCTCCGCTAGTCATCACCGTGGTGTGGAGCGACTGGTAGCCGTTCTCCCGAGGATTCGCTACGTAGTCGTCGAACTGGCCGGGAATGGGGCGCCAGAGGCCGTGGACAACCCCTAGGGCCGCGTAGCAGTCCTGAACCCGGTCCTGGTCCACCAGCACACGCAGGGCGAAGAGATCGTATATCTGGTCGAACTCCTTGCCCTGTTCGGCATATCTACTCATCTTCTGGTGAATGCTGTAGATGTGTTTGGGCCTACCGGTGACATTAGCCTTTACACCCGCCTTACCCAGGGCCTCGGTGAGCACCCTGGTGACCTGTGCTACGTATCTCTCCCTCTTACCCCTCCTCTGGGTGATGAGCCTGGTTATCTCCCTGTACCGGTCGGGCTGTAGTGTTCGGAAGGAGAGGTCTTCCAGCTGCCATTTCAGGTCGGCCATGCCCAGTCTGTCTGCCAGAGGAGCATATATATCCAGGGTCTCCCTGGCTATTCTGAGCTGCCTTTCCCTGGGTAGGAACTTCAGGGTCCTCATGTTATGGTGCCGGTCCACCAGCTTTATCAGGACCACCCTGATATCTTGGGCCATGGCCACCAGCATCTTGCGAAGGTTCTCCGCCTGGGCCGTGAAGTCATGCACATTCCCGTTGCTGCCGCTATTGGGGTATATCGCCTGCAGCTCTAGACGGGTCAGCTTGGAAACCCCGTTGACCAGCATGCCCACCTCGGGCCCGAACCGCTTCTCCAGCTCTTCCAGGGACACATCGCAATCCTCCATCACGTCATGGAGAAGGGCCGAAGCGATACAGGTGGCGTCCAGCTTGAGTTTCGCCAGTTGCATGGCGGCGTACAGGGGGTGCTGCAGGTACGGCTCCCCGGAGAGCCTGTACTGCCCTTCGTGACACTGGGCCGAGTAGTCGTAAGCGGTAGCCACGAACTCGACCCTGTCGGAAGGTAGATATTCGCTAATCCTGGAGATCAGGTCGACCTTGTTCATACCCTTCTCAAAACCGCCAGTTTGCTATATACAAGTATAGCCGATGCAATTTCCCCTTTCAATTTGGCACGTCCTGAAAGGCCTGCCCCAGGCGTAAAGGGATGGAAGCGAGCCTCGGGATATCAACATAAAGACCCACCAAATCCCTTTCCCCCTTGACAATACGGGACGTTCTGCCTAGAATTTACCTAGTAGACAGTAGAGAAATACCTTGATTCGTTAGCCTTGAGAGCAGGAAAAACATGACCACCGCAACTGAGCGTACCATCCATGTTACCGAGAGGGCAGCTCAACACATGAAGAAGCTGGCCAAGAACGAAGGGATGAATGAATACGGCCTGCGTATGTCCGTCAAGGGCGGTGGTTGCTCCGGGCTCTCCTACAAGCTGGCCTTTGTTACCGCGCCGAACGATGACGACAAGATCATCGAGGAGC
>JACZVB010000168.1 GCA_022572865.1 Chloroflexota bacterium
AAGCCGAATATTCCATATGTGGATTATCAGATGCTTCAATTCTTGTATGGTGAAGTATCCCGATTTCACGAACTCTTTGCTCGCAGGTTCTCAATTGGCCTTCTAATAAAGGATTCCCCTCACTGTAATTTTGCATCCAAGAAGTCATCCAGAATGTTTCAAGCCTAAGATCCAAACCAGCGATTCTCCTACGTACGTGTACCAAATCGAGACTTATATCTTTTTGGGCATTAGAGAAGGCATTTAATTGCTCTTGGAATCCTATAATATCAGTAGATTCTTCTAGCTGCACCTTGAGTTTACTAAAGCCTTCTTTGATGGCTTTGTCTACATAATCTTGCATAGTTTCAGGAGACTCAGATTCCATCACGCCACCTTCCTCACTGACATCCGAGAATGGGTCGCCAACGCTTGAGATTGTAGGACAATCATAGACAGGAAACAATGAACACTAACTTTCCGAATACCTTTGACGGTGACATGATTAAGCCCCCTGTGCCCTTTGAGCCTGCTGTTGACACGCTCAACGGCGACTCTACGGTGATAGAGGAGCTTCCACTCGGGTGTTTCAAGAGGCAGATGCCTCTTATCGTTCTTGTACGCCTTGATGATGGGCTGAGCGCGGTACTGCCTGTAGATATGTTTCCTCAATTTGATACTGGAATATCCGGCGTCGGCTATAACATAAGTTGGGTGGAACTTGCTGTTTGTTACCCTGGCCTGCCTGAGTACACGGGTAGCCGCATGGCTGTCGTGCACGTTTGCCGTAGTTACGACCATTGCGATAGGCAATTCGTAGCCGCTGGCGTCCGTCAGTATGTGGGCTTTGTAGCCGAGCCAGAATTTCTTGAGATTACCCACAGAAGTCTTTACCGACCAGGTGGCGTCGGGATCAGTGCGTGGCTTCTTAGCTTTGTTAGCCCAAGCGTCTATGTGTGTCGAATCGATAGCAACATTGGTCCCGAATCCTGGAAGTGTCCGATAGCAGATGCGCGTCATCTCTCTACTGACATTCTTGACGATATGGGCATAACGCCAGCTAGCCAGTTTGGAGAAGAAGCGGGAGAAGGTAGGCTGACTGGGAAGTTGGTCGGGGGATTCAACCCCGCAAGTGTGGGCGATGTAAGGGTTGTCCTGGAGAGTGCGTATCAGCGCCGAGACGGAGGGGAGGCCCAGCAGGTATCTGACCAAGTAGCAACGCCAGAGAATCTTAGGGTCGTATCCTGGCCTACCAAGTCTATTTCGGCTTCTGAGAGCTTCGAGGAGTTCTTCATCGGGCAGTACATTGAAGATGGCCGTAAGCTCGGCAACGACAGGGGGTTGTGTATCCGCAAGGGATACCTTAGCATATGTGTAGGCCATCGGGAAGCTAACCCTTCCTGTTGGCTAGGAAACGCAGGTGCTTAACCCATCTGCGTTTCTGCTTTTTTATTCCTCTTTTATCCTAGTACTATTGTACCACCCCAGGCACGAATGTCAAGCGTTTTAGGCATGAATTCAGGAGCAATGTGGAGTAATGAGCACAAAAAGAGAGAATGAGCGAAACATTACACTCAAGACTTCCGAGGAATTGGAACTGAGCTGTCTAACTATCTGTTATCAGGACGGCGAAGTAGAAACGATATCACCCAGTGATTCCCAACCACAAGGTGGTCATGAGAAATGATTTCCCATCCTCCGCCCCGAAGATTCGGAAGTATCTTGGTGACAGTTTGTAGTGTTTGGGAGAGGAGATTAGTCCACTGCTGATGGATTTCGTCGCCAGAGGCTTGTGGTAAAACATCTACCGTGGCAACCTGAACAGTCGTAGAATACTCGTAAGCCATGACTCACCTCCTAGAGGCACATTATAGGCGAAATGAATTTGGTGCGTATTATAGCGAAAAGGAATTATGAATAAAGCTAGATTGACTGGCCCTCAGGCCCTTGCTACACTGCCCCCCGAGGCCCGGGCCCTGCCTTCGGTCAACTAAGAGGAAAGCTGCTCCCAGTCGGGGCTCCGGGGCCAGGAGGTGGTTTTGTCAAATCCCTCAGATGCCGAAGAGATCAACCGGCAGACGTCTGAGTGGAGGGGAAAATACCAGGCGGCCAGGAAGCGGGAAGCCCTCTTTACCACGATCTCCGGAATCCCCCTGGAACCCCTTTACACTCCCCAGGATCTCACCGATACCGACTATCTTCGCGACATGGGCATGCCCGGGGAATACCCGTACCTGCGGGGCATCCACCCCACGGGCCACAGGGGCAGGCTCTGGACCATGCGCATGTTCGCGGGCTACGGCACCGCCGAGGAGACCAACGCCCGGTTCAAATACCTGCTGGGCCAGGGGGAGACGGGCCTCAGCATCGCCTTCGACATGCCGACCCTGATGGGGTACGACCACGATGATTCCCTGGCAGCTGGAGAGTTCGGAAAGTGCGGTGTAGCCGTGTCCTCTCTGGCCGACATGGAGGTCCTGTTGGACGGCCTGCCCATCGAACAGATCACCACCTCCATGACCATCAACAGCCCGGCGGCCATCATCTGGGCCATGTACATCGCCGCGGCGGAGAAGCGTGGGGTGTCCATGGACAAGTTGGGGGGCACCCTCCAGAACGATATCCTGAAGGAGTACACCGCCCAGAATGAGTACCTTTTCCCCATCGAGCCCTCGATGCGGCTGGTGACGGACACCATAGAGTTCGCTACCAGGCACATGCCCCGCTGGAACCCGGTCAGCATCAGCGGATACCACATCAGGGAGGCCGGTTCCACCGCGGCACAGGAGCTGGCCTTCACCCTGGCCAACGGGTTCGCCTATGTAGACGAGGCCCTGGCCCGGGGCCTGGACATCGACGATTTCGCACCCCGTCTCAGCTTCTTCTTCAACATCCACGACGATTTCTTCGAGGAGATCGCCAAGTTCCGGGCCGCCAGAAGGATCTGGGCCAGGGAGATGAAAGAGCGATACGGGGCCAAGAACGAGCGCTCCCTGTGGCTGAGGACCCACGCCCAGACCGCCGGGGTGAGCCTGACGGCCCAGCAGCCAGAGAACAACATCGCCCGGGTCACCATTCAGGCCCTGGCCGCCGTCCTGGGAGGGGTCCAGTCCCTGCACACCAACTCCATGGACGAGGTCCACGCCCTCCCCTCGGAGAAGGCGGCCCTCATCGCCCTGCGCACCCAGCAGATCATCGCTCACGAAAGCGGCCTGGCAGACGTGGTCGATGCCCTGGGGGGCAGCTACTACCTGGAGTCCCTGACCAACGAGCTGGAGTCCCAGGCCTACGACTATTTCAAGGAGATCAAGGAGCAGGGTGGGGTGACAGAGGCCATCAAACGGGGCTTCTTCCAGAGGGAGATCGCCGATGCCGCTTATCGGTATCAGCGGGAGCTGGAGCAGGACCAGCGCATCAAGGTGGGGCTCAACGGCTACGGTGAGGATAAGGGGCTGACGATACCCATCTTGAAGATGGACGCCGAGGGCGAACGACGCCACTTGAAGCGGCTGAGCCGAGTACGGAGTGAACGTGATAATGCCAGGGTGTCGGAAACGCTGGAGGAACTGAAGCGCGCCGCCCTGGGCACCGAGAACCTGATGCCGTATATTCTGGCCGCCGTCCGGGAGTACGCCACCCTTGGCGAGACCACCAACGCACTGCGGGAAACCTTCGGAGAGGCCGAGGTGCTGAACATAGCATAGCTAAAGTGCCGCCTCTAAGGTCATCGCTGCGGCCCATCCCCAGTTCACTTGCCTTCACCCAAAAGATACTTCTTGAAGATAGCTACCCCCGGATCAGATCGTGCGCCTTAAAGATGATAGGGTGATAATATAGCCGGGTGTGGCCCGTGGGGTTAACATCGCATTAAAGGGTGTATATAACAGACTGAAGACCAATGCCCCGACCTGGATGGGAGAGGGATAGATGTTGAATCAGGCAGAAGCGCAGAAAATCCGCCAGCGCCGAGAGAGATGGCAGGAGAAGGCCAGCAAGGCCAAGGAAAGGGAAGGGCTCTTCACCACCACCTCGGGCATTCCCGTCCGCCAGGTATACACGCCCCTGGACATCTCGGACCAGGACTATGGTGAAGAGGTGGGGATGCCCGGCGAGTACCCGTTCACCCGGGGGATCCATCCCACGGGGTACCGGGGCCGTCTGTGGACCATGCGCCAGTACGCAGGGTTCGGCTCGGCCGAGGAGTCGAACCGGCGCTACCGATATCTGCTGGAGCAGGGGCAAACGGGCCTGAGTGTCGCCTTCGACCTTCCCACGCAGATGGGGTACGACTCGGACCATCCGATGGCCCGGGGCGAAGTGGGTAAGGTGGGGGTCCCAATCGATACCCTGGGAGACATGGAAACCCTCTTCGACGGCATCCCTCTGGAGAAGGTGACCACCTCCATGACCATCAACGCCACCGCCTCAATTCTGCTGGCCCTCTACATCGCCCTGGCAAAGAAGCAGGGGGCGGACCTGAGCAAACTGGGCGGCACCGTCCAAAACGATATCCTGAAGGAGTATATAGCTCGGGGCACATACATATATCCCCTAAGGCCCTCCATGCGCCTGATAACAGACCTGTTCAAATACTGTGTTGAGAACCTCCCCTCCTGGAACACCATAAGCATCAGCGGGTACCACATGCGTGAGGCTGGGTGCACCGCCGTTCAGGAGCTGGCCTTCACCTTCGCCAATGCCATCGCCTATGTGCAGGCGGCGGTGGACGCCGGGCTGGACGTGGACAGGATTGGGGGCAGGCTCTCCTTCTTCTTCGTCAGCCAGAACAACCTGTTGGACGA
>JACZVB010000169.1 GCA_022572865.1 Chloroflexota bacterium
CTGAAGATCGACGATAAAGGTCACATCGAAGCCGTTATAGTTGGCGGGTGCGCATTTAAGACATTATCTGGGCAACTCACTTATTGATCTCTAATTCATGCGTTTAAATAATTATGCAAGACGCTCATAATGGCAAGACGGCACCTGTAATGCTAGAATGGACGGGTTTTGCACCCGATTAGCAGCCCAACTACGTTTTGACGGATGACCGATGGAAAGAGCCGCCGACCCGGAAAAGCTTAAAGAACGACGGACTCTGCTGGCCACTACAGTAATCTCGGGCCACGGCCTGAAGCACCTGTATGCAGCCGCCTTCAGTATCGTCCTGCCGGAGATAAAGGATAGCCTGATGCTGAGCAATCTGGCTACGGCGGCGCTGGTGACGTCCCGAGAGTTCAGCAGCGGCGTTGTGACGATGCCCGCCGGGTTTCTTGCCGACCGGTTCAGTAACCGCTGGTCTCAAATCCTCACCGTCTCCATGGCCCTGATAGCGCTGGGATACCTGCTATCGGGGGCGCTGGAGAGGTACTGGGCCATCATCCTAGCGGTCATCCTCACTGGCATGGGCACAGCCATGTGGCACCCGGCAGCGATAGCGGCACTATCGCACCGCTTTCCCCATAAACGTGGATTCACCCTGTCCCTGCACGGGGCCGGGGGCAGCGCGGGCGAAGTCCTGGGGCCCCTGATTGCTGGAGGGCTGCTACTGGTCTTGGCCTGGGACCAGCTTCTGATATGGAGCTTCTTCCCGGCGGCGATAACGGCAGTGGTGGTCTGGACTGTCCTGCGAGGAATGCGGGGGCAGAAGGGGGTTTCCTCGGTGCGGGAATACTTTTCTGCCGCGGGCGGCCTATTTCAGAACCGGGTCCTGATGGCGGTGGTAGTGCTGTCCAGCGTTCGGAGCATGAGTCACCAGATCATCGTTATATTCGTGCCCATCTACTTGCGGGAGGAGCTGGGCTATTCCACCCTCATCGTCGGGGTATACGTCTCGCTGCTACAGGTCATGGGTATCGCGACTCACCCCCTGATGGGGACCATCTCCGATAGATACGGGCGGAAGGCGGCCCTGGTCCCGGGGATGATCGCCTTCGGCCTGCTGTGTATCGCCCTGGCCTTTGCGGACCCTGGTGTCCAGCTCACCTTGACCATCATCGCTATCGGCGCCTTCATTTTCACCTTCCACCACATCTTCATCGCCGCCGCAATAGACATCTCACCGGCAGAGCTCCACGGCACCTCTGTAGCACTCATTTACACGGGGTCTATGGTCATTGGAGGGCTGGGTTCGATCACGGCCGGCGTGCTGGCCGACGCGGTATCCGTGGAGGCGACCTTTGTGTACGCCGGCATTCTGGTAATCGTTGCAGCCCTGGGCCTATCCGTGCTCAAAATCCCCAGGTTCCGGCCGGAGGCAGAGGCCAGCAGCCCCGAGGGGTAATGCGGGTGAAGGGATATCCAAAGCGTCGTGCCAACCCGGGCCCCATCCCTTCGGCTACGCTCCCCGACGGAACACTCCGACAGGCTCGGGACAGGCAGGACGGGCACGCTCACCACGAACTGGGCCTCCGCCTCTCTGTGCTCTCCGCTTCATAGGACTTATTAAACGGAATCAAAGATGTCGCATTCAGCCATTGCGAGGAGGAGGAGAGGCGTATTAACATTAGCTGCTACCTTCCTACAGGTTAACCACCGTTGCAGCCGTTCAAGAGAAGGGAGTTTGGTAATGAGTCAGGAGACTTTTTGGACCGATCTCCGCAGGGAGATTCAGAGCGAGTCTGTTGTCAGCCATCCGATCTACACAGACCTGGTAAACGGCAGGCTCAAGAAGGGCACGATAGCCGAGCTGTGCGCGCAGCTCAAACACACCGTTGAAGAAGGGATCTCCTCCCTCTCCTTGATCATCCCCCAGGTCACCAGAGAGACCAGGAGGGAGCTGTCCGAAAACCTGTTCGGTGAGCTGGCGGGAACGCCGGAGGTGCCATCCCACTGGGAGCTGGCCATCAGGGCGGGGGCCGCCGCAGGATTCACCGAAGAGGATATCGATTCCCGGCCTATGCTCCCCGAGACCAAGGTGTATCCCGACACCGTGTCCGCCTACGCCATGAGAGGCCTCTGGCTCGAGGCCCTGAGCTTCGTGTCAATGGGCATCGAGGATATGTTCACCAAGTTTTGCGACGGCGTAACCCGGGGGCTGAAGGCCCACTACGGCTACGACGATGCTCAGGCATTCTACTTCGCCGTTCACGTGGGGGCCGACGAGGTACACGCGGAGACCGGTTGGAAGACCGCCATCGCCCACGCCACTACCGACGAGAAGAGGGAGAGTGTCAGGCGCGCTGCCCTGGAGGGCCGCAACATGTGGTGGAACATGTACTCGGCGGTCTACAAGCAGGGAGAGGGAAAAGAGGCCCCGGTCCTCAGGTTCGAAGTGTAGCCTGTCGGCGCACGCCAGGCCCTTATCGTCGATGTGACGGCCTTACTGCCTTTGGAGACCTTTGATATGGGCCCCAGGTGAGTTGCTGCTCTTTCCGGTCAGCCCTAGCAGAACAGGCGGATCAAGGGCCTGGACCCTGAGGAGGTTTAGATGAGATTTGCCAACGTGATCACGGCCGTGGACTCCCATGCCGAGGGGATGCCTTCCAGGGTAGTCACCGGTGGATTCCCCCCTCTTCCCGGGAAGTCTATTTCGGAGAAGGTGAAATTCTTATCGGCAAATCTCGATCACATGCGCACGATGTTGCTGTTCGAGCCTCGGGGGCACGCGGCCATGTGCGTGGTCCTTGTGGTACCCGCCACAGTGCCCGAGGCGGATGTGGGGATTATCATCCTGGAGCCCCAAGGCGCGGTGCCCATGTCTGGGAGCAACACCATTGCCGCCTGCACCGTCCTGGTGGAAACAGGAATAATCGAGGCCCGGGAGCCGGTGACCGAGTTGACCCTCGACACGCTTGGGGGCCTGGTCCGGGTCAAGGTCAAGGTGGAGAACGGTAGCGCAAAATCAGTCACCTTCCAGAATGTTCCATCCTTCTCCTACCTGCGGGATGTGGAGGTAAAGAGCTCTAAGTTCGGGACGTTGACTGTGGACATCGCCTATGGGGGAATGTACTACATCATGGTTAAGGCCAAGGACGTGGGCCTGAGCATGGACCGCGGAGAGTTGGACCGGATCATCGAGTACGGCGAAATCATAAGGGCCGACGTTAAGGAGCAAATCGAAATAAAGCACCCACTGGTATCGGATGAGGAGCAAAGGTTTTTTGGGGGAACGGTGCAGGTACAATTCTACGGGCCGCCTACCCACCCCGAGGCCGATATGAAGAACGTTGTGATAATGCCACCCTCCAGCATCGATCGGTCCCCCTGCGGCACAGGGACCTGCGCCAAGCTGGCGGACCTCTATGCCAAGGGTCGGATAAAGCTGAATGAGGAGCTGGTTAACGAAAGCTACATAGGCACCCTGTTCAGAGGCCGGGTCGTGGAGGAGGCCCAGGTGGGAGATTATCCGGCCATCATTCCCGAGCTCACCGGGTCGGCCTGGATCACCGGTATGCACCAGTTCGTGGTCGACCCTGCGGACCCTCTCAAGGACGGATTTTTGATCAACTAACCCCTTAAACGGGGCGGCGGACTGGCCTGAATGTAGGTATCAAAAGGGGGGTAGTGACTCAGGACAGGCCCCACAAAGCCCCGGCAGAGGGGTTACGTCACCTGAGATCCCCGGCCTATGTCCTCCTAGATGTCTCCGGGGGCGATCACCTTAGAATTAAAAGTGACGATACGCGGTGTAAAACGGCATTGGCTGTTGTCAAATATGAACGTATAACGGCCTGGCTCGTCAGCAATAATGCTACCCTCGCCTGTTAACGACCTCTTAGCGCTGTGTAACACGTCATCTTGTGGGCCAATTACACGAAAGGTGAGCTCAAAGTCTGAGCTATATCGGTAATCAATTGAATTGGCTGCGGGCAAATCAAAAGCCAGAGTAAAAACACTTCCTCCGTCCACAGTGAAAGTAGTCGTCTCGAAAAGGTCCGGGGTAGGAATCGGGTCGCTTCCACACGCCACTAAGAGAAGAGATAGGGCGACTATTATTATAGCTGCCGGGAATAGCCGCTTCATGAGATGCTTATCTGCATAACTTGGAGACATGTCTAACCGAAATTCCCCATATCCAACTGTTTAGTAGTAAACACGGCGTTATCCTACTCTATGGCCATGCCATACAGGGGTACAGGAAACCCCTGCTAAGCGTCCTATCTTCGGGACCGGGCCAGCAGCCGCGGATGGGCCAGGGCAAGGGCCTCCCGGCGGGTCTCATCGTCCAGGGGGGTCCGCTCCACCAGCTTTCCGCCCTCGATGGAGGCGATTGGCACGCCGTCCCGATACAGCACCAGGTTGCCCAGGGAGGCCGACACCCGGGGCCCGGGCGTGAGGATGCCCACCTGATTGAGGGGGTCGCAGGCCGAGACCCGTAAGAGTTGGCCCGTGGGTTCGATCTTTCTTACCGAGCGCAGCATCTCGATGGCCTCCGGCAGGGCGAACTGTTCGCCCAGGTATCCGGCCACAAACCTGCCACCGCGTATCGTGCCTCTGGCCTCGGCCTGCCTGTAGACCCGCAGCAGATCACGCAAGAGAGGGGCCATAGGTTCCCGGGCCAGCAGCTCCCGGCCCATGACCCCGTATCGCTTCAGAAGCTGGAACGCCCTACTCTTGATGGCATCCTCGGCGATGGCATT
>JACZVB010000170.1 GCA_022572865.1 Chloroflexota bacterium
CCAGCACGGGTCGAAGGCCTCACCTCTTAGCGGGTAGGTGCAGTATGAGATGGTGGGGCCTTTGTCCAGCTCATCGGTGACCAGGTGCATCTTGATACCGCTTTGGGTTGCTCCTTGACCGATCAGCTTCCAGATGACCTCCTGCCAGGTCCCTTCGGGGCCGCCTGGGGCCGCGGGATGGAGGTTGATCATGGTGTAGTGGGAGCACATCCGGGGACCGACGATGAGCATGTACCCGGCCAGGACGCAGAGATGAGGGCTGAAGCTGTCCAGGCGGCGCATCACCTCCCTATCGTAGGCCACGCGCCACGGGCCCTGCTCTCCGGACCACCTTCTCTTGAACTTTCTGGATGAGTAGCAGACCAGGTGGAGGCCCAGGCGTTTAACAAGGCTGAAGAACTGATCGCTGCCCTCGCCCTCGCCCGGCTCCCGGTTGCTGAAGACGTACTGGATACGGGCGTCGATCTCCCCCCGCTTGATGGCGGTGGCGACGATGTTGAGAAGATTACGGGACCCCGGGCCCCTGCCCGTGGAAAACCAGCCAAGCTCTAGAGCTGGTTTCAAAAACCCTCACCCTCCTTCGGTAAGTCTCGAGTATCGGGACAAGCTTCCTTCGACGGAGCTCAGGACAGGCCACATCCTTCCAGTGCAGGAGGGATGGGCTCTACTTTTTATGCCCTTGTTAGAGACCTCAGAGGGGTTTATCCCTCATGGATCTCGCTAATGATGATGACGGGGGCGCCTCCCGAATAGTAGTTGGGGATATCCGCCATCACGGGCTCGGCCCCGGCGGCCATGGCCTTCTGCATGTCGTCCATGCTGTTGAAATACAGATAGCCTACGCAGTGGATGGGCGATGGGCTTTGGTCTGGGGTCCCGACTATCTTGTCGACCTCGGCCTTGACAGGATTTAGCTTTTCCTTCGCCAGGGGCATGTGGGAGCTGACGTAGTAGTCGTAGTCGAAGGTGCTATCTCCCACCTTGTTGTAGATTATGGATACTCTAATCACAGTTACCTCCTATTTGAGAACCTTTTATTCGTAAATTTCAACCTTCAGCGGCTTGTTTCCTTTGTCGGGCCCCTCACCGTTGACCAGCGAGACATCGCCGGCGGGACATGCGGATAGGGCGACCAGGCAGTCCATTTCGGCCCGCATATCTATATATCCGCCCTTGCCTGCTGCCGGGGCCTTGATGTGGTAGTGGCCCTGCTGGTCGTATTCCACGTTCATGAACATGTTGAATACGTCGGGGACGTCCTCGGGGGTGAGGCCGAAGGGGGCGATGGCCTCGGCCAGGTTCTCGAAGCAGCTTCTGTGGTGGCCCTCCACCCCCCAGAACTTATACCGCTGGGGCGTGCACTTGCCGCCGCTCATCACCCAGTGGGTGCCTACCGTGTCGGCAGTTACGGTGAACATGATGTTCAGGTGGGGTGGTCGGGAGTAAAAGTCCCTAATGGCGGTGTTGGTGCCCGTGCCGGCGACGTTGTTATGGATGTAGGAGTGGGTGGGGCAGAAGTGCTCTTTGAAGTTGTCGACGTTGAAGGCTATCCAGTCCCCGACCTGGGGCCCATCGATCATGATGACCCGCTGGGTCTGGCCCTTCTTTACGTGGTAGGCGATCCCGCGCTCCGCGGGGACAAGGATCTCTTTGACCAGTTTCATAGCCACCTCCGTGTGCTCTTATTCTACGCAGCTCGGACAGGTATGTTTTTAATGGGAGCACACCCCTTCGTCAAGTCCCGAGTATCGGGACAAGCTCACCACGAGCGGGGGCTTCGGCCCCCTGCACACCCTCGAATAACCTAAAGCCTCTTTCCCCTCATTTTCCGCTTGACTTACACTCAGACCCGCTCCTGGTATTCGCCGGTCCGGGTGTCGACCCTGATGGTGTCCCCCTCGGTGACGAAGAGAGGAACGTTCAGCGTGAGGTCCGTCTCCAGGGTGGCGGGCTTTGTGCCGCCCTGGGCGGTATTGCCCTTGAAACCAGGGTCGGTGCGGGTGACGACGAGATCGACCGTGGTTGGCAGCTCGACCCCGATGGGCTCGTCGCCGTGAAGGATGATGTCCAGAGTCATACCCTCCTTCAGGTAGCCCATCAGGTCTTTGACCAGGTCGGTGGAGATGGGGTTCTGGTCGAAGGTCTCGGTGTCCATGAGATACAGGAGGTCCCCGTCCCTGTACAGGTATTGGGCGGTCCGGCGCTCCAGGCGGGCGACGGCGAACCTCTCCCCCGCCTGGAATGTCCGCTCGATGGTGTGGCCTTCGGTTATGTTACGAAGCTTCATTCTGACCTGGGCCGAGCCCCGGCCTATCTTGATGTGCTTGAAGTCCAGGATCTTGTATAGAGCGCCATCCATCTCGATGGTCATGCCCTTTCTGATGTCGCCCGTTTCGATCATCTGTGTCTCTCAGTCCAGGCCCTTAGGGGTACTGGTAATTACCCTGGCCTTGCCGTCTTCAAGGACGACCATATCCTCGATCCTAACACCCCCCCACCCGGGCAGGTAGATTCCTGGCTCTATGGTGAAGACCATGTCCTGTTCCAGGGTGGCGGAGCCCCTGGGCCCGACCACGGGGCTTTCGTGGACCGCGAGGCCGATGCCGTGGCCCAGGGAGTGGCCGAACTTATCTCCGTATCCTGCCTTATCGATAACCGTTCGGGCCAGGCCATCGGCATCGTGACCCGTCATCCCGGACTGGACCGTGGCGATGGCGGTGAGCTGAGCGGCCAGGACTGTGTCGTATACCTTCTTGAGCTTATCGTCGGGTCTGCCGACTACGACGGTCCTGGTGATATCGCTGCAATAGCCGTTTATCCTGGCCCCCATGTCGATTACTATGGGTTCTCCTTCACGAATCGTTCTATCGCCGGGGCGATGGTGGGGAAGGGCGCCATTGGGCCCCGAGGCTACGATGGTCTCGAAGCTGATGGCGTCGGCCCCCTGTTCCCGCATCGCCTTCTCCAGCTCCCAGGCGATCTGCTTCTCCGTCATCCCGGCCTCGATCCCAGGGACCACCCTCTCGAGTGCGCCGTCGGCTATTGCCGCGGCCCGCTGGATCTCCTCCATCTCCGATGGGTCTTTGACGATCCTCAAGGACTCGACCAGGTTACGGGTGGCCATGAGGCGGGGACGCTGGTCCGAGGGCATGCCGGCAATGGCCTTCTTCAGGGCTGTGTAAAAGGAGAAGGAGACATCCTCGGCTTCGAAGCCCAGGCGACGGGGCCTGGTCAGGGAGAGGGCTTCCAGGAGCCAGCCCAGGGGTTTGCCGCCCTGCATCTTGACCAGCTGGAAGTCGGGGGCCTGGCGCTGTGACTGCTGGAAATAGCGGAAATCGGTGGCGATGAGGGCGTGGTCCTGGGAGATCACCAGGTATCCCGCCGAGCCGTTGAATCCGGACAGGTAGAACCGGTTCTCCGGCTGGGATATGAGGATGGTGTCCAGACCGTTCTGCTGGAGCTTATCCCTCAGCCTGTTTAAACGGGTCTCTGTGTGCACTGTTGCCATGATTTTTCAGATAAGTCCTAAGGCCTTGTTATGCGCGCCTTATGGCAGACGGTTCCCCCCACCTGCCCGCTTACAGCCTTCCAGTCCTTCCCATGCCGGAAGGTCTGACTTTCGACGACCCTCGACCGAAGGTTACGCCGATTTCGGATACCAAGCACTGACAGGGTGCTGAAAAACCCTTTCGACCATCCCCCTTTCCCCCTTCCTGGCCAGGAAGGGGGAGTAGATTGTATCTGAGGGGTACCCTCAGACTCCCAGCAAAGGGG
This sequence comes from Chloroflexota bacterium, assembly GCA_022572865.1. Next base: position 3,775 of record JACZVB010000170.1, read on the forward strand.
CTCCGCCCCTCTGCACACCCCTTTTTCATCAGCCTGCTAGTCTTTCTCTGCTAATAGCTGGACCAGGAGGTCTAGGGCTGCGAGGAAACCCCGCCACCCCAGGCCCGCGATCTGCCCCCTGGCGATGGGCGCGATGACCGATTTGCTTCTCCATCTCTCACGGGCGTGAATGTTGGAGAGATGCACCTCGATGACAGGGAGGTTGGTGTCGGCCAGGGCATCCCTCAGGGACAGCCCGTAGTGGGTGAGGGCCCCGGGGTTTATTATGATCCCTGAGGCGCCGTCGGTTTGCTCCTGAATGAAATCTATCAGCGTCCCCTCGCTGTTGGACTGAAGGGTGGCCAGTTCGACCTTCAGCTCCGACGCCCTCCTGGCAAGGGCATCGTTTATATCTGAAAGGGTCCGTGTACCGTAGTGGCCCGGGTCCCTTTTACCCAGCAGGTTGAGGTTCGGCCCGTATATCACGAGGATCTTCACAGCTGCTCCTCTGAGGCCCCGGCCCGTGGGTGGGCCTTGACATAGGTCTTGCGGATCTCGGTGGTGGTCATGTGGGTATATATCTGGGTGGTGCTGACGCTCTCGTGGCCCAGCAACTCCTGGACTACCCGCAGGTCGGCGCCTCCGTCCAGGAGATGGGTCGCGAAGCTGTGGCGCAGGGTGTGGGGATGGACCCGGCCGCCGAAGCCTTCCTTTAGCGAGTAGCGTCGGACCAGGTTCTGCACGCTCCGCACCGAAAGGCGGCCCCGTACCTGTTGAGAAAGAGGGCCCGGGTCTTTCCGCCCCTGGCCAGCTCTGGCCTGCCACGGGCAAGGTACACATCCAGGGCCTCCGATGCCGGCCGGCCCATCATGACCAGCCGCTCCTTTGACCCCTTGCCCAGGACCCGCGCCTCTTTGGTATTTCGGTCGATGTTTTCCACTTCCAGGCCGGCTATCTCCCCGACACGAAGGCCG
>JACZVB010000171.1 GCA_022572865.1 Chloroflexota bacterium
TGGGTTTGAGATCGACAGGGTTGCGGGATACGGGCCTGACCATCTGGACCGCCTCTTCAACGACGCCGGGATCATTCGCAACAGGCGGAAGATACTGGCCACCATCGACAACGCCCAGAGGATGCAGGCCCTGATCGCCGAGCACGGCTCCTTCCACAGCTACCTGAGGTCACTGGACCACCTGGACTACTATGGGCGGGTCAAGGTGTTGACGGACGAGTTTGCGGGGTTGGGACGCACCGGGGCCTTCGTTTTCCTTCACTGTGTCAATGAGCAGACCCCGAGCTGGGCCCAGCGGTAACGGACCAGGCCACGGCCTTCGCCCTCGCGGCCCGTGACCCGAGGGCCATCTCACGATAGCTTTCTGACAACCACCCGGGCCCCCACCCCAGCCCCCGTCCTGGCTGCGGCGCTCCCGTTCTTCTCGCATATCTCAAGGTATCCCGCGCTGCCGACGATGGACAACAACCCCTCGCCCTCCTCATAGCTCCTGCAGATGCCCTTCACCCTGTTTCCGCCGATCTCCGTCTCCACCCGATGGTCAGGCAGGTCCGAGGCCCTTATGTTGGTAATCAGGTTGCCGTACCCATCGATGTGAATTACCTCCCCTTCGATGCTGCCGTCCACGCCCCTGACAGGGGTGGGACGGGGGAAGGCCACAACTGAAGAGACCGGCTCGCCGAACTCCTCCAGGGGCACGCCGAGGGACAGGTGCGCGGCCACGGGAGCGAAAATGTCCCGGCCATGAAAGGTGTCGCTGACTTGCGGTCGCCAGTACAGGCTCCGGGTCAGGGCCACGGCCTCGAAGCCGCGCGGAAGCCTCTGGATATCGCCTTCTCCAGCATTAAAGGACTGCCGGGGAGAATCAACCCCTGTTTGCTCCAGGGCATCGCTAATAACATAGCTGAAGACCCCGTTATCGGGACCTATGAAATAGTAGTCCGATCCTCGGATCGATAAGGCTCGCCGGTCGGTCCCCACCCCCGGGTCAACCACCGCCAGGTGGATCGTGCCCTTGGGGAAATACCGGTATGCCGACCCGAGGACGTAGGCCCCTTCCCTCACGTTCTGAGGGGTGACGGCGTGGGAGATATCCACGATGTTGACCTCGGGGTTGATCTCCAGAATAGCGCCTTTCATGACGCCTACATAGCTGTCTTTGAGGCCGAAATCGGTGGTGAGGGTGATGATCGAAGCCATATAAGCAACCCAGTGAGGCGCTTAGGCCAGGGGGCTGGCCCTGGAAGATGGCGGGGGAGCCTACCCGAAGCGAACGCTGACGAGAGATATGAGAACGAACAGCACGATAAGGCCTATGGTGGCCTGAAACAGGGTCTTCTCCAGACCTCTACGGGTGCGAAAGCCGGCGCTGGCCCCGCCGAAGACGCCACCCATACCCTGGCCTTTCACCTGGAGTAGGACGACCCCTATCAGCGCTGATGAGATCAGTATTTGGATCAAGTTTAGTAATGACATCTCTTGTGTGTCGGGGCGAGGCCCCTATTTCCTGGATTCTAACTGCTCCCGCAGTACACTGTTGACCATGGCCGGATTGGCCCTGCCCCGGGTCGCCTTCATCACCTGTCCCACCAGGTAGGTCAACGCCTGCTCCTTGCCGGACAGGAAGTCCGATACAGCATCGGGGTTGCTCTCCAGTGCCTGTGCGACGGCCCCCGATATCTCGGTCGAATCGGTTATCTGGAGAAGCCCCTTCTCCTTCACTATCCGTCCTGGACTTTGACCCGTGTCGAACATCTCCTCGAAAACGCCCTTGGCCATCTTACCCGACAGGGTCTTATCATCGATCAGGCCCAGCATCTCGGAGAGGGCCTCCGCCGAGACCTTGGACTCCCGGATCTCCATGCCTCGGGCGTTGAGGAGCTTGGAGAAATCTCCCAGCATCCAGGTGCCGACGGCCCGGGCCCTCTGGCCCGGCTCCACTTTGGGGCTATCCCCGGTCAGCGCAACGCACTCCTCGAAGAAATCGGCCATGGGCTTGGAGTTGACCAGGACCTCGGCGTCTTTGGGCACCAGCCCGTATTGGGAGATGAATCTGGCCAAACGGGCATCGGGAAGCTCAGGCAGGCGGTCTCGTATCTCCTTCACCCAGGCTCGATCGATGACCATAGGCGGCAGGTCCGGCTCGGGGAAGAAGCGGTAGTCGTTGGCATACTCTTTGCTTCGCTGAGAGACCGTAATCCCCTTTGCCTCCACCCAGCCCCGGGTCTCCTGAACAATCCGCTCTCCCTCATTCAAAGTCCGTATCTGGCGTTCCAGCTCATAGTTCAGGGCCCGATAGACCGCCCTGAAACTGTTCATGTTCTTCACTTCAACCTTTACGTTCAGCTCATCCGAGCCCACGGGCCTGATGCTGATGTTGGCGTCGCATCGAAAACTGCCCTCTTCCATATTGCCTGTGGAGACCCCCAGGTATTGCAATATGGTGCGAAGCTTGACCAGGTAGAGCCGGGCCTCTTCTGCCGAGCGCAGGTCCGGCTCCCCCACGACCTCCATTAGAGCGGTACCCGAGCGGTTTACATCCACCTGGGAGTACCGCTCTCCGTCGGGTCCGTCCTTGTGCACCAGCCTGGCTGTATCTTCTTCCAGATGAACGCGATTGAGCCTGATTTTCCTATCCACGCCGTCTACCTGTATCGTCAGCCACCCCTGGCTACAGAGGGGCTGGTCGAACTGGGAGATCTGGTAGCCCTTCATCAGGTCTGGGTACGGGTAGTTCTTGCGGTCGAATTTCGTCTGCTCGGCTATGGTGCAGTTGAGGGCCAGGCCGGTCATGATGGTGTACTCGACGGCTTTACGATTGATGACGGGAAGGACCCCAGGCATGCCCAGGCACACGGGACATACATGGGTGTTGGGGGGCGAGTTCACGTAGCCCGAGCTGCAGGAGCAGAACATCTTGCTCTCGGTCTCCAGCTGGGCGTGGACCTCCAGCCCGATGACCGCTTCATAATCGAGTGATGGTCGAGATTCTGTGGATTGAGAAGTTACCATGGGATACAGCCCTTATGTCGATTCGACATAGACCAGTATAACATTGCACTGTGACCGGGACAAAAATCAGATCATTTTGGTAGTACTGTGTACTCGAATGACACGGAATCATCATCGCCCCTATTGGCATGAAATTTTCGTTTACTACGCATTCTAACATCAACGAAGACATTGAGCCGAATATCCCTTTCTGCCACCGTCCAAACCATTGTTGGATTAGCAGACCATTCAGCTACTGATTCAAGTGAGCCAGAGTTAAGGCTATACTCTAAGGGTTCGCCATAGGGATCCCAAGCCTCCACCATAAAAGTTATTTCATCCCCCGGTCTTAGCATACGGTTAGTTATAACGATCTTGTCATCTGACGTCGCGACGTTTCCAAGGCTGTCCCTGACATATTCGATTCTAGGGAAAAATTCGTTCTCAGGGGCCTGTTGGCTCTTATAAAGCGTAATTGACGTACGAATATCACCAGATATACCCTCGATAAGAGACTTCTGATATGGAAGAAGAGCACGTCTGTGAGCCTCGGGATTTCGATATATCTCCAGGGTATCCAGGTACACGTCGAATCGCTTCAATTTACCAAAGCACGGCTCAAATAGCGACCAGTTTTTCCTCAATATAGGTTTCAGGTCATAGAAGTCAGCATAGTACAGCAAGCGCTCATCTATACTACTTGTCCTTTGGCGTTTTCGTTCCTGTTCCTGTCTGTCCTTCCAAATCTCAACGCGTTCTTCGGTGACTCCACAATGTTCAATCCACTCATCCCCATACTCTTTCTTAAGAGTCTCCTCGATAAAATCCCTCAAGGCATTTTCAACAGCTCCTAATGCTTCTGTTGCTTCCATGGTTAACCCTAATAAATGTTATTCGCGCCAAGCGCCCTCGCCGATGAGGGGCACGAAGCGGCAGGCCCCGAGGCCGACTACATCGAAGCCGTTCTCCAGCTTTACCACCCGCTTCAGGTCCTGCTCATCCCGGCCCCCGACGGGCACCACCATCCGTCCACCGACGCTTACCTGTTCGAGGAGTACCTGAGGAATTGTGGGGGCAGCCGCAGCAACGATTATGCCCTGATACGGGGCGTATCGAGGGCATCCCAGCGTCCCCTCCGCTACCTCGACCCTCACGTTTCTGCACCCAAGGCGCCTGATCCGATCCTCGGCCTCCTTGGCCAGCGCCGCTATCCGCTCCACGGTCACCACTCTCCGGGCGAGCTGGGCCAGAAGGACGGCCTGATAGCCGCTTCCGGTCCCCACCTCCAAAACGGTCTCATGTCCCTGAAGCTCCAGGGCCGCCAGCATCATAGCCACGATATATGGCTGGGATATGGTCTGTTGGTGTCCGATGGACACGGGCACATCTTCGTAGGCCAGGTCCCGGGCCTGGGAAGGAACGAATATCTCGCGAGGTGTGCGGGCTATTGCATCGATCACCCGCTGGTCTTTGATCCTTGCGCTCAGGCTTTCGATGAGCTTGCGATGGGCGATCTCCATCTGGGACTGGGAGCCGTTGGATGCCCTGGGCTTCATAGCACCCTCCTCAAGCCATGGTATCAGAGGCCCATGAGCGGCACAACTTGCGCCCAACAGCAAGGCCCTTCTGGAAGTGGGGCCCGTACTGAATCTTCCCTAGAAGGAATTAGTAGGATAGTCGGATGTGTTTCCCTGGACCCGAATTTTGTCCCACTAACGACTCCGATGTA
>JACZVB010000172.1 GCA_022572865.1 Chloroflexota bacterium
GAGCCAGGGCCCGGGTCCCGGGGCAAGTCTCCGGAGGCCGTCAACACCTGGTGAAAACCGGGCTCGCCGAAGGCGCTGGCGGCGGGCAGGTCTAACAGGCCTGCGGTCAGGGCCCCCGGGGCGAGGGTAGTGGAAACAGGAATAGGAGCAGCTGTCGGGGTCGGGGTGTTGGTGGGGCTTGTCGTTGCGGTAGCAGTAGGAGCGGGTGCAACAATTGTAGGCAGCGCCAAGGGGATTTGGCCGACCGTAGGGGAGGAGAACGGCCCCTGAGGCCTAACGACATCGTCGCCGCCACAGGCCAGGGCGATTACCAGGATGGCCCCGAGGATCAGAATACCCCTCATAACCCCTTTAGATAACCATTCCACCCTTAGAGCTCTTTCCCGTTCTGCGCCATGCCCGCCACCGGCCCGAGACCCGATAGGCGCTGGCCTTTAGACTCCGCCTGTCATGATCCATTCGCCTAACGAATGTCGCCGACCCAGGCCTTATCCGGGACGCCACGCCTCTCCCAATAGCCCTTGGGGACGCCGGGCACCAGCTCTATCCGCACCACCCATTTGGCCCACTTGTAGCCGTATTTCCCGGGGGCAACCAGGCGCAAGGGGAATCCATAAGCCGGCGTCTCCAGGCCATTAACGGTATAGGCCATAAACGCCTGGGAATCTATCAAGTCCTTCAGGGGATGTGTGGTGTAATACCCGTCGGCGCAATGAAACACCACCGTCCTCGCGTCTTCCTTCGGTCCGGCCTGATCCAGAAGGTGCTCCAGGGATACCCCCCGCATAATGCAGTTGTTCCGCAGGCCGCCTACGCAGTCCAGGGTCACCTGTCGCTCGACCGCAGGAAGGCTCTTCAACTCCTCCAGGTCGAGGGTCGAAGGGCGCTGGACACTGCCGTCGAGGGTTAAGTTATACTCGGACAGGTTCACTGAAGGGACGCCCCAAAAGGATAGGGTGAACATCCTATCCGCAGGCGTAAGGTCCCGGCGCCTGTGTATACCCCTGGCCCGCTTCATAAGAAGTAACACCCAAATGCCAGCGCTGGCTGCTAACCTCCGTGCCGGGTATGGGAGAGCTATCCAGGGGTAGTAGACCGCCCTTAGAAAGAGGCGGCTGGTCAACAGGCGATTTACTAACGTTTCCATCAAGTCTACCCCCTGTACCAACGCCTGGAAAGGCCGACAGATACGCCAAGGCGGTTGGAAAACACCAGCCGTTGACTTAGACTAACAGACTACAGTTGGTTAGATGCTCTAAGGAGGTGGTTGGATGGCCAAGCTGCCCGAATCCGTAAAATACGTCATCATAGGGGCGGGCGTTCACGGGATGAGCACTGCATGGCACCTGGCTATGGAGCTGGAGGCCCGGGGCCACGGCAGCGGCAAGGACATAGCCATCCTGGACAAGGGCCACGTGGGCGCGGGGGCTACGGGGGTCGCCTGCGGCTGCATCCGGAACTTCTACATGGTCGAGCCTTTACACGCCATCCTCCGTCACAGCGTCGATGTCTGGGCCCACGATCCTATAAGCTTCGGATTCCAGCAGGTTGGCTACGTCTCCTGCGGCGAGGCCAACCAGGTCCCCGACTTCGAGAGGATGCACAAGAGCCAGAACTCGGTGGGCTACCTCTCTGACCTGTACGTGGGTAAAGACGCCCGGAAATTCCTGAAAAGCATCTGGCCCGACTTCAAAACCGATGGGATTGATGTCGCCCTCATGGAGCGGCTCAGCGGTTACACCGGCGTCCGACAGACCATAGACGGATTTACCGACAAGTGCGCTTCATATGGGGTGCCTATCTTCACCGGCGTAGAGGTGACCGGCTACGACATACGGGCCGGGCAGGTGAACGCCGTAATCACCAACGAAGGCGCCATCAGATGCGATGCAGTGATCTGGTGCCTGGGCCCCTGGACTCCTGAGCACTGGAAGATGCTGGGCAAGCCCATGACCCTGGACTGCCGGTATCCCGACGGTGGCGTCGAGACCAAGGACATGTGGACCTACTGGCGGCTTCGGGAAGGGGAGGTCTACTACGACGAGCCCTACCTGACCCCCGAGGGTAAAAAGCTGCCGGTCCTGCATATCGAGAAGATGAACACTCCGGTTGTGGATGAAGAGACGGGTAAGAAGCTGGGCGACTATCTTTATGTCTACTTCAAGAATGCCAACGAACGTATGGACCGGCCTGGAATGCAGGGCGGGGGTGTTCCCGTAAAGGTCGGGGTCGAGGCCAGCGTTGACCCCTACGGTCACGCCAACGAGGAGTACCAGGCCGAGCCGGAGTTCGCCGACTACTTCTGTGCTGCAATGGGCCAGACCATGTCCCGATTCGAGGGTTGTCGCCCCAACTTCAGAGAGCGCCGCAATGGTGGTATCGGGGCCTTCACCCCCGATAACGTCCCCATCTTCGACTGGGTATTGCCCAACCTCTACATGATCGAAGACAGCGGCCACGGGTTTAAGATGGTAGGGGTGGGAAAGCTGGTGGCCAGGCTCCTGGAAGGGGACGACGTGGAGGAGCTCAAGCCATTTTCCTTGAGCCGGTTTGCCGAGGGCAGGACATTCGGTGAGTCCAACAGCCATTCGCCCTGGGTTTGACGGCACGAGCCCTGTGGGTGGATAGAGGTTTTGGGCCTTAGCGAGATGCGTTCGTTGGGGGAGATGAATATCCAGGCTTATGTAAACAGTAAAAGCGCCTGCTGGGCCGGAGAGTGAACATGCGATTCGACAGCACCTTGTACTACCATTTCGCCGAACCGTACGAATGGGAAAAGCTGATCGACGAGTTTGAAGAGGAAGTCAAGTTCCTGGATGAAGCCGGCTTCACCACCGCCTGGATTGCGGAGCACCACTTCTCGTGGGATGGCTGGTTTCGGGCCACGACAAACCCCATTCTCGTAGGCTCCCACCTGGCCGCCAACACCAAGAAGCTGCGGGTCGGTCAATGTGGCGTCATTTTGCCAGACTGGCACCCACTTCGGGTGGCAGAGGACATCGCCATGCTGGACCAGCTGACCAGGGGCCGGGTCGATTTCGGGGTGGCGCGGGGCTAAAACAGCCGGGCGGCCCTCCAGTTCAACCCCAATGCAGATAGGGGGGATCAGAAGAAGAACTTCTCCCTCTTTGCAGAGTGCCTGGACATCATCATAGGGGCCTGGACCAACGAGGCCTTCACCTATAAGGGCGAGTTCTACTCCTTCCCGGTGCCAGGGTGGAAGGAGGTCAGCCCCCACACCTACGACCCTCGCTACCATTCCCCCGACGGCGAGCTCACCGCCCTGGGCGTGGTCCCCAAGCCGTTCCAGAAACCCCATCCGCCCATCTGGCAGATGGCGGACTCGGCCAGCTCCCACAGGTTCGCTGCCGGACGGGGCCTGGGGGTCATATGCATGAGGAGCTCGCCGGAAAAGATCCGCCAGATGTGGGCGGCCTACCAGGACGCCGCCTCGGAAAAAAGGGGCGAGAGCATCGCCTTTGGCGATAATCTCGCCATCATGAGACCGACATATGTCGCCGGGACGATGGAAGAAGCGGTCTCGGATATACGCTGGGGAGTAAACCACAGGGCATCCCTGACCACCACCAGGCCAGACTTGCTGCGGAAAGGTCAGCTCGCCGAGGGCGAACTGACCGAAGACGACCTGCTCATGGACACCTTCGACTTCGAGCTAAGCCACGACCTTATACTGGTCGGCACCCCCGATTCCGTGGCGGAGCAGATAGAGCGGTTGCGGTCTCAGCTGAACTGCCAGCACCTGGTGCTGTTTCACAATCAGCCCGGCTTAACCTTCGAAAAGGTCATGCGCAGCCTGGACCTGTTCACAGAGCAGGTAATGCCCCGGTTCCAAGATGCTGGACCTGCGCAACAGCCGGGCAGCTAAAGGGCTCGATACCCTCCACCGGCCCTTCAGCCGGCCATCCCCATACCTCCAAACAGGCCTCCGGCCCCGATTGCTCGCCTGTCCTGATCCTGTACTGAGCTTGTCCCGATATTCGGGACTTGTCAGGATTGACGGGGGGCCTGGGGGGACACCCCCAGAAACTCTTAATTCCCCCTCTCTCTTGGCAAGGGAGAGGGGGAAACAGGGGGAGAGGGTTACTACGATCCCTTCACCAGACCGTCCAGCCCCCATCGACCATGATAACCTGGCCCGTTATATAGCTGGAGGCCTCGGCGGCCAGGAATAAGAGTGCCGTCTTTAGCTCCTCGGGCCTGCCCCGCCGGCCCATGGGCGTTCGGTAGGCGATCTCCTCTCCCGAAGGGTTAAGGGCAACCTCCTCCATCTGGCCGGGGAAGTAGCCGGGAGCGATAGCATTCACGGTGACGCCCCTCCGTGCCCACTGTAGGGCACAGGCACGGGTAAGCCCCACGACAGCGTGCTTGGATATCGAGTAGCTGTAGGAAGGCCCCTGGGGTATTCCTCCCACCACTCCCAGGATCGAGGTGAGGTTGATGATCCTGCCGTAGCCCCGGGCCAGCATCTCCCGCCCGATGATAAAGGAGCACAGAGCAGCGCTGGTAAGGTTCCCCTCCATGATCCGTCGATGGACATCCCAGACAACGTTGTCTGCAAGTTTGGCATCCGCAAGGGTATCTCGGGCGTTGTTCACCAGGATA
>JACZVB010000173.1 GCA_022572865.1 Chloroflexota bacterium
AGGGTGCCACCCCTTTCCAGGTGCTCCAGGGCCAGGGGAACCAGGTCCCCCGCCGGGGCGAACATGATGGCGCTGTGGAGCTTCTCCGGCGCTCCGTCCCGGGCGCTCCCCGTCCACACCGCCCCCAGCCTTTGGGCCAGGGCCTGATGGCCCTGGCTCCGAGAGAAGACGTAGACCCGGTATCCCCTGTGCACGGCTATCTGGATGACGATGTGGGCAGATGCGCCGAAACCATACAATCCAAGCCGCCCGCCTTCGGGAACGTCGGCCAGACGGAGGGCGCGGTAGCCTATCACCCCGGCGCATAGCAGGGGAGCGGCCTGGAGGTCGGATACCCCCGGGGGGATCGGATAGGCGAAGTCCTGATGGACGACTGCGAGCTCTCCATAACCCCCGTCGACGTCGTACCCCGTAAAGAGGGCGTCGGGGCACAGGTTCTCCCGGTCGGAGGTGCAGAACTGACACCTGCCGCAGGTGCGGTAGAGCCAGGGGACCCCCACCCGCTCCCCGAGGTGGAAACGGTCGGCCCCACCCCCCAGGCCCTCGACCACGCCGACGATCTGGTGACCGGGGGTCAATGGCGACTTGTGGGGGGGCAGCTCTCCCTCGATGATGTGGAGATCGGTGCGACAGACCCCACAGGCGGAGACCCTGATCCTGATCTCGCCGGGCCCCGGCCCAGGCGCGGGAACGTCCTGGAGTGTGAGGGGAGCGCCGACTACGGGGCCCGGCTGCTCCAGGCGCATGGCCTTCATGGCATCCTCATCCCTCCGAGCGGTCAGCAGATGGTATCTGCACGCCCGGCGACCTCCTAAGGCTTCAACTGTAGACGCGGCTCCAGGAGACGGGAGGGAACGTTGGTGTCACGCATAAACTTCACTATGTATTGATGAAGGTCTCGGGCCACGTCCTGGTGATCCAGGATAACGTTGGTCTCCTGTCCGGGGTCGGAGGCCAGGTTGTACAGCTCCGATTTACCCTGCTCCACGGCATAGAGGAGAGACCAATCGGGCGTGGTAAGGGTAGAGACGGCATGTACCTTGGCCCGCCGCAGGATGTTGTCTACGTACTTTACGGGCTCGCCGGGATTGTTGAAGGGCTTGCCGCTGATGACGAACTCTCGCCCGGGGAGGGAGGCATCGTGGATCTTCGACAGCAACGATTCTCCTTCGACGAATCCTGGGATATCTTGGCCCAGGATATCCAGCACGGTGGGCATAACATCCACGGCAGAGGTCAGCTTGTTGTAGACCCCTGCCTCGACGCCCGGGACGTAGACCAACAGGGGGATGTGGATTATCTCCTCGTACAGAGGATCGTGACTCCAGCCTACTCCAGGCACATTCCAACCGGAGGCGGCATCACCGGAATCGCTTACGTATACAGACTTACCGAAATGTCCTCCGTGCTCGCCGAAGAGGAATCCGTGATCGGTGGTGAAGATGATGGCGGTCTTTTCCATCAGGCCCATGTTCTCTACGAGCCTCAGCAGGTGTCCCACCCACGTGTCCACCATGGTGACCTCGCCACAGTAGGTCGCGTGGGCCTTCTTGACCTTCTCCAGGGTTAACCCGGGCACCTCTTGCCAGCGAGCGTAAGGAGGATCGATGATCTCGCCGTCGTAGTCGGGCAAGTAGAGCTCCGTGTAGTAAGAAGGGGCGTCCCACGGCTCGTGGGGGTCCCAGGTGTCGATGTAAAGGAAGAAGTCCTCTTTGTAATGGCGCTCCAGCCACCTCATGGCCGAGGTAATGGTCTGGGGAGCGGCGCGGTCCGATTCGTGACGCCAGGAGGCGCGAATGTCCCAGGACTCGTGCTTGATCTTGTTGGAGACCAGGGAAGCGTCCTGGCTCGGGTTGAAGAAGAAGGCCTGAAACCCCCGGTCGAAGTTCATCTCCTCTCGAATGTAGAAGGGGGTGTCCACGGCCGCGACGGTCACGAACCCATTTTGGGCAAGGAGCTGGGCCAGGGTCACGGCGTCTGGGGGCAGGGGTTCCCAGCCCATAAAGGACATGGTCCACCGGCCCGTGTGATGGTCTGCCCGGGCGGGCACCGTGGGGAAAGCCGCAGCGTAATGCCTGTCGAAGCGAGTCGCCCTGGCCGCCAGGGAGTCCAGGGCAGGGGTGTGGATGGTCTTGTTGCCATAGGCCCCCAGGTGGTCCCATCGAAAGGTATCCGCGACTATCCAGATCACGTTCATCGCCGCCTCCTCTTGGGCGTCTGCTACTCGTACACTTCCAGCATCAGGTCTGAGGGGTTGAAGCCGTTGCAGGCGTTGAAGTCCTGGGGGCAGGCGGAGCAGGCCACCAGCAGGTCCTCCAGCGCCCTGAGAATAACGTAGTCACCCGCCCTGGAGAGGGGTTCCTCCACTGAAAGGTTTCCATCGGCGTCGGGGCCGCTGTTCTGGAATATGTTGAACACCTCCGGCATCACCGGCGGGTGCACATTGAACCCGGCCAGCGCCTCCAGGCAGTTCACCTTGCAGCTCCGGTGGTCCTTTACCCCGTAGTCCACGAGGTATCTCAGGGGGTCTCAGGGGGCGTACAGCATATCGTTTCGGCCGACGGTATCCTCCTCCATGATCATAAACTGCTCTCGCAGGTTGTTGAATATCGGGTCTCCCACCCGGGGCCTCATGCGACCGATGGTGCTCCGGGTGTACACGCTGGATAGATAGACTGCCGGGTCCCCGGCCCTCAGGGCGAAGAAATCGCACACCTGCTTGCCCTGAACGTCGATGACCTTGATCTTCTGCCCCTTCTTCATCTCCACCGCCCCCCCATGCCTGGCCTCTATGTGCACCTGCGCCACCATTTTGCCCAGCTCTACCAAGGGATGTCTCCTTTCTCTCGTACCCGCATCTCTAGCATGAGAACATCGAGTCGTCAGGCCGGCCATAGTATATAGCAGATAGGGATGAATTACGGTATCGGTTACGCTAGAATGACCCTGAGAACCGCGATTAGCCTTCTCAAATAAGGAGGATATCGGATGCCGACGCCCCAAGTCGACACCATAGTCCACGGCGGACAGGTGGTCACCTCAACGGACGTGTTTGAGACCAGTATCGCTATAAAGGGTGGAAGGATATCGGCCCTGGGGCCCAGAGAGCTTCTGCCTCCCGCGGAGTCCTACATCGATGCCTCGGGCAAGTTCGTGCTGCCGGGAGCCATCGACGCTCACATCCACATCGATTCCCTCAAGTGCGACGACTGGGAGACCGCACCCCTGGCCGCGGCCCACTCGGGCATCACCAGCCTGGTGGCATTCTGCATCTACGATGACCTGGGCGGAGAGACCCTGCCCGTGGCCATAAATCGGGCCCGGGAGGAGGCCGAGGCATCCTCGGTGCTGGACTTCGGCTTTCACTTCATCCTCCACAACCAGCCCTACATTTTGGAGGGCCTGCCCGAGGCCTTTGGCATGGGTGTCACCTCCTACAAGATGTTCATGACCTACAAGGCCCGGAAGTACAGGATGTGCTCCGATGACTTCATATGCCAGGCCATGGACATCATCGCCAGGCACGGCGGGATCACCCAGCTCCACTGCGAGAACGGTGATATCCTTGACTATCTCCAGAACAAGCTCATCGCGGAAGGGTGTGTCCAACCCCGCTACTATCCCGAGTCCTGTCCCCCCTGGGCCGAGGAGGAAGCGGTCAACCGGGCCATCAAGATGGGGGCCATGACCGGAAGCCCTACCTACGTCGTGCACCTGAGCACCCAGGGAGGACTGGAGCGGATAAAGGAGGCCCAGCGCGAGGGCCAGCGAGTCTGGACCGAGACCTGCCCCCAGTACCTGCTTCTCACCGACGCTGAGATGGAGCGCTGGGGGCCCTACGCCAAGATGGGTCCTCCCCTCCGGCCCGAGGGAGGCCCGGACTCCGAGGCTATGTGGGGCGGCCTGGAGGGGGGCTTCGTCTCCATCGTGGCCAGCGACCACTCTCCCACCACCAAGGAGAACAAGGAGCCGGGCTGGACCAACATCTTCAAGGACCCGGAGGGTAAGACCATCCCTTTCGGCACCTCATCGGTGGAGACGATGCTTCCCCTGATGTATAGCGAAGGGGTTGTGAAGCGGGGCCTGCCCATCAGCTGGATCGCCCGGGTGCTGGCCGAGAACCCGGCGCGGGTCTTCGGCCTCTATCCCCGGAAGGGGGTGATCAGGGTGGGATCGGACGCCGACCTTTTGATTATCGATGCCGACCACGAATCGACCATAAAGGCCTCTGACCTGAAGAGCAGGGCGGGAGTGACATTGTACGAGGGGTGGAAGCTCCACGGTCGGCCCTGGATGACCCTTCTACGGGGACAGGTGGTGCTGAAGGACGGCGAGCTAGTGCAGAAGCCGGGCTACGGGGAGTTCCTGGCCTGCGGGGGCCCCACCCCACCCATCGGCGGGCCGTTGAGGTGATAGAGGCGAGGGCTAGTGCCTGTAGGTCATCCCGTGGTGAAGGATACCTGCGCTGTCTTGATACCATCGAAGCTGGGGTACTTTAGACAGCCATTCTGGGTGCCGTAGAGGAAGAGGTCCCTGGTGATTTCCACATCCTGCCGGCAGTACGAAACCACCTTGTCTTTCCTACCCTCCCGCCACCAT
>JACZVB010000174.1 GCA_022572865.1 Chloroflexota bacterium
GGTCTCGGCGGCCTCCCTGAGGCCCTTGAGCAGATGGAGGAAGCCGCTGAGGACCTGGGCCTGGCGGGAGGTGATGCCCCCCTCCAATGGACCCCCCTGCTCGTGAAGGTGCGCCAGGGCCTCCAGGGCCGTGTAGACCGGCGCGCTCAGTCGCGAGGCCCAGCGCTCCAGCTCGTCCAGGGTGCGCTGGCCGATGCCCCGGGCCGGCACGTTGATGACCCGGGCCAGGCTCACCTCGTCGTAGGGGTTCTGGACCAGGCGCAGGTAGGCCAGTACGTCCTTCACCTCGCGGCGCTGATAGAACCGGACGCCGCTGACCAGCTTGTAAGGGACGCCGTAGCGCAGGCACGCCTCCTCCAGGGCCCGGGACTGGGCGTTGACCCGGAAGGCGACCACACAGTCCCGCAGATGGTACCCCTCGTCCCGGCAGAGCCGGTCCACGTACTGGAGGACCATCATGGCCTCCTCCTCCTCGTTGTACGCCTCCTCGACGACGACGGGCTGGCCCTGGGGGTTCTCGGTGTGCAGGGGATGGTCCAGGCGCTGCCGGTTGACGGCGATGACGCTCCGGACCGCCTCCAGGATGGTCTGGGTGGAGCGGTAGTTCTGCTCCAGGACGACCACCTTGGCGTCGGGGTAGTCCTTCTCGAAGCTGAGGATGTTGCGGATGTCGGCGAACCGCCAGGAGTAGATGGACTGGTCCGGGTCCCCCACCACGCAGATGTTGTGGTTGAGGCTGGCCAGCTGTTTGGCCAGGGTGTACTGGGCTATGTTGGTATCCTGGAACTCGTCGATGAGCAGGTGGACGTAGCGGGAGGCGTATTTCTCTAACACCTCTGAATGGTCCTGGAAGAGCTTAACGGTCCTGAGGAGAAGGTCGTCGAAGTCCACCCCGTTGTTTTCGTAGAGCGTGGCCTGGTAGCGCTGATACACCCTGTCCACCACCTCATCGAAGTAGCTGTGGATGTGGTGATGGTGTTCCTCGACCCCGATGAGCTGGCTCTTCGCTGCGGAGATAGCCGAAAGTATGTTCCGGGGTGAGAAGTTCTTAGGATCGATGCCCAACTCTAGCATCACCCTCTTGGCTATGGAGAGCTGGTCGTCGCTATCGTAGATGACCAGGTTCTTGTCCAGGCCGATGGGCGCGCCGTCGATTCTCAGGATTCGGACGCATATGGAGTGAAAGGTGCCCAGGGTGATGCTATCGACCGTTTTGCCCAACAGGTCGTAGAGCCGGTCCTTCATCTCCCGGGCCGCCTTGTTGGTGAAGGTGACGGCCATGACCCTTCGGGGGGAGACGCCACATACCTGGACCAGATAGGCGATACGGTGGGTGATGACCCGGGTCTTCCCGCTGCCCGGGCCGGCGAGGATCAGCAGGGGCCCCTGGATGGTCTCCACCGCCTCTCTCTGAGCGGGGTTCAGCCCCGTGAGAATATCTGTGTCAGTCATGTCGAACCGATTATATCAACGCCCAGGGTCAGAGCGAAACTTTCATTGGTCAGGTATATGATATGGCTCCTATAGGCTAAAGTCCCCACTTTTTCAGGCCGATTATACCTTTCTCGACGCCCCTTCAATATTTGGCCGCCTACCTGGGAGAGCGTTTAACAACGCTTGCGACCATCCCCCTGTCCCCCTTCCCTTCGATAGACTCAGGACAGGCAGGACAGACAAGTTCACCACGAGCGGGGACTTCGCCCCTTTGTATACCCCGCTCTTATAATGGTATTAAATGGCGGTCCCCTTGGATTTCTTGACAAAGGAAAGGGCCTGTGCCACAATCCTCGCCATCCTCTGGGCATCAGCCTCAGGTCACGGGACACCTCCTCCATTATCTTCCCGCTTACTCCCTTTACAAGTGTCGAGAAAGGCGTCGCAAATATGAAGGCTGGATATGTAGCTATCCTGGGACTCCTGGCCTTGCTGATAGCTGTGGCGTGCGGAGGGGCCGGGACTCCCACCTCCTCGACACCCGACCCTGTGGAGCTGTTCCTGAGTGTGGGGGAGAACATAGCCAGGGCCACCTCTTTCCATGCCTCTTTTACAGTCGAATCCGCTGAGGAATCCGGCACGATAGAAGCCGACATCATTCCACCGGACAAGGCCCATTTCACGCTGCGGTTCCAATCCGAAGATCAGGACACGGAATTCGAGATGATCAGCGTGGAAGATCAAATATACGTTCTGTTTCCCGACTTCCAGGGCTGGTTTCAGGTGCCTCCCGACGGCGAGGAATTCGGAGACTTTGGGGAGATAGCAGAGCTTACCGGTTTCTTCACCGAGGCGTTTACCGTCGCCTCGGGTCTTAGCTTCATTGCCCAGGAGGCAGCAGGTGATCTGCCTGCATATCACCTGCGAGGCACCCTGGACCGGGAGGCACTGGTCCTGCTGGACCCAGATAGCATAGATGAGTTCGTCATCATGGATGCCTGGATTGGGGTGTCGGACTCTCTGCCACTGCGGGTCAGGCTCGAGTCTCAGCCCAGCGGCGAGATCGTGGATATCTCATTCTCCGCCTTCAATGCGGCTATGACTATCGTGGCCCCGGCCGGTGCAGTAAGTTTCAGTGTGGTGGATGACCTATTTGGGGGCTCGCTGTCCCCCGAAATGGTAGGTTCCTTCCTTTCGATTATCCCTCTGAAGGGCCAGGAGTGTCTCCAGGGTCAGATGGGCCAAGAGGATTACGGTAGCCTCGTCTCGGGGAGCAGGCCGATGGGACTGGGAGATATCCTGGCCTTCGAGGGCTGCCTGGGAGAGATATTCGGGGATTTTCCTGACGATCTGGATGGCGATGAGGATCTGGCCGGTGACCTCCTTCCTAATCTGCGAGACCTCGTAACTATCCTTCAGCAGTTGCCGCCCGAGGTGGAGGGTTGCCTCAGGTCCGCCTGGGGCGATTCCGCCTTCGAAGAGATAAGGTCTGGGTCCAGGATTCCTGGCTTCTCTGAGCTGACTGCCATTACATCCTGCCTGGACGTTCTGGACACAGGGGGTGAAGAGGACCTGGGCGGCATAACCCCCGGCCTCGGGGACCTGGGCCTACTGTTCGAGGCGCTGCCTTCTCAGGCCGAGGAGTGTCTCAGGTCCGCCTGGGGAGATGCTGTATTCGAGGAGATAAGGTCAGGGGTTCGGGTGCCCGGCATCTCGGAGCTGATCGCCTTGCCATCGTGCCTGGAAGCCATCGACCTTGGCGGTGATGGCTCCGGCGAGGGCCTGGACCTGCCGGGTGATGAGTCCCTGGACATCCCAGGGGACTTCGGCATCACATTCGGCCAGTTGCCGCAGGAGGTGCTGGACTGCCTCATTGGTAAACTGGGCCTGGATGTAGTCCAGGAGTTCAGTGAGGGAGTTAGCCAGGCCGGTATAATAGAGTTGGCTGCGCTGGAGAGCTGTTTAGCGGCCTCCGAGGGCAGTGAATAGGGGAGACCACAGGCCCTGCTACTCATCAGGAGGTGAACAATGGCTAAGAGGAAGAGCATCGGCTCCGGCAGGCCATCCGAGGCTATGATGGGTTACTGCCGCGCTCTCCGGTTCGACAACCCCTCCAGCCTGATCTGCTTCTCCGGCACGGCCCCGACCAACCCAGACGGCTCGGTGTACGCCGTCGGTGACCCGGCGGCCCAAACTACCCATATCCTGGAGATGATGAAGGAGACCCTTCAGAAGCTGGGGGCCTCTATGGAGGATGTGGTGCGTACCCGCATCTTCGTGGTCGTCATCCTGGATAACTGGGAGGCGGTGGGGAAGGCCCACGGGGCGTTCTT
Organism: Chloroflexota bacterium; assembly: GCA_022572865.1. The sequence continues at coordinate 3,768 of JACZVB010000174.1, forward strand.
CGGCGAAATCCGGCCCGCTACCACCATGGTAGGCACCAGCGGCCTGGTCCACCCAGACATGCTGGTGGAGATAGACGCCGACGCCGTTATCTAAGGGTGTAGGTCTGGCCCTGACCCCGGGACTCGACCCGGCCCTCCCGCTCCAGCTTGATCAGGTGGACCTTAACCTGGCCCCGGGCGTCGTTCAGCAGGTAATCGTCTAGCTCCGGATAGATGGCCTTTACCAGGCCGTCGATGGTGTCGATCCCCTGGCCCAGGTACATGAGGACCTGCCGGTCCCTCTCCATACGGTGGTCTATCAGCTCCTTGATCTTGCGCTGGGGTTCCAGGACGGGCTCCCCGTGGCCGGGATACAGGACGCTGAGCTCCATCCCCTGGAGGCGGCGGAGGGACTCGATGTACTTGGCCATGTCGCCTCGCTCGGGCCCGACGGCGGTGGTCCCGGTGCCCAGGATGTGGTCGCCGGTAAAGATGGCCCGGTCGTCCCGCTTGAGGACACAGGTGTGGCCGTGGGTATGGCCCGGGGTGTGGACCATCTCCAGCTCGATGCGCCCAATTCTTATCACCTCACCATCGCCGAAGGCATCGTCCACCCTGGAGTTCTGGAACGCTTCGTTAGCCACGTCGGCGTCCAACTCGTGAATCAGTATCTTGGCCCCCGTCACCTCTTTGAACCGCTCTGCACCCCCCAGATGGTCGGGATGGGGGTGGGTTAGGATAATGTAGTCTATACGGGGGTTCCCCAGCCTTTTTAGCTGCTCCAGCCGCTTGTTGATAGAGTGTTCGTCTCCGTAGCCGC